>JACRCT010000821.1 GCA_016218885.1 Deltaproteobacteria bacterium
GACCTCACCGTGGGCCAGCGCGAGCCGCGCGGCTGCCTGCGCGCCGACCTGGACCTGGGGGAGGGGGCGCAGCTGCACCTGTTCAACCTGCACCTCGGGCTGCGCGCCCGGGAGAGGCGAAGGCAGGCCCTGCTGCTTTCCGCCGACATCCTGCGCGACGCGGCGCTCGCCTTTCCGCTGGTGGTGGTGGGCGACTTCAACCGCTGGTGGCCCGGCCCCGTGCGCGCCTTGCTGCGTCGGGCCTTGTTCGACTGCGCCACGGTGGTGCAGCGGGCCGAGCCCACCTATCCGGCGCGTTGGCCGTTGTTTCGCCTCGACCGGGTCCTGGCCGGACCGGGGATCGTGCCGCGCAACGCCCAGGTCCTCGACCGCGGAGAGGCAAGGCTGGCCTCCGACCACCTGCCTCTGGAGGTGCGCCTCGAGCTCACGCCTCCGCCCCGACCGGCCCGGTATCTCTCGTCGACGCCCGTGCAGGGCGGGCTTCACCTCGAGGAGCCGGATGCCTAGCTTGCGCCTGGGCGCTCGAGGAGGGCGGCGTGGTCCCCGGCGAACGGCAAGACCTCTCGCAGCTCCTCGCGCGCTTCCTCGACGCGGCGCAGCAGCTTGTGGCAGCCAACCTGGCGCTGGCCCGCACCCAGCTCCAATCGAAGGCGCAGGAGGCGGCGCACCAGGCTGCCTGGGCGGCAACCGCGCTGGTCCCGGTGATGGTGGGTTGGGGGCTGGTGTGTGCCGCGGCAGCGGTGGGCCTGTCGGTCCGGTGGGGGCTCGAGGTCGGGCTCCTCCTGGTAGGTGTCTTGAACCTCGGAGCGGGAGTGCTCCTCTTAGTGGTCGTGAAGAAGAGGTCGGGCGCGGCGAGGGCCAGAGGTCGCGAGCGGGCCGGTGGAAGCGATCGGGCGGCCGCGTGAGAGCCGGAGGGGTGTGATGCCGGACGGCGAAAGCAAGGTGCAGGCGCGCGACCCGGCGGCGATCCAGGCCGACATCGCTCGGGCTCGGGACGAGATCGCCCGCTCCGTGTTGGCGCTGCGCGAGCGGGTGAACGTCGCCACCGACTGGCGCGAGTGGTTTCGCCGCCGGCCCTGGGTGGCGATGGGGTTGGCGTTCAGCGCGGGGGTTTGGTTGGGATATCGCAGCGGCGCGGCATGACGATCGTACGCCTCGTGCGGGCAGGGGGGGGCCGCACGAGACGCTACGCCCGCTCCCCATCGGAGGAACGCATGAACCACGTTGGACAGGAGCAGGCGGGCGCGCGAGGCGCGCTGTCGGACATCGAGGAGAGGATCGCTCCGCAGATGGAGATGGTGCGCGAGCGCCTCGACCACCTCAACCAGAGGGCATTGCACCTGATGCGCACCTATCCGGGGACCTGCCTGCTGGGGGCGATCGGGGTTGGTTTCCTCCTGGGGCGGCTGGCGTCCCGCCGCTGAAGGAGGCTTTCGCGCCATGGAAGGTCAGACCAACGGACAGGTAGGACACGTGGACGAGGTGCTCAAGCACTCGCGCGCGCTCAAGGACGAAGCGGGTGCGCTCTTCGGCGAGCTGCGCACAGCGGCGCAGGACCTGGGGCGGGTGCTCGACCTCAAGGGACGCATGGATCAGCACCCTTGGGCCACGGTCGCCGCTGCAGTGGGCGTGGGCTATCTGCTGGGAGGGGGCTTGTTCACGCGCACCACCGCGAAGCTGCTGCACCTGGGAACCCGAGCGCTCCTGGTTCCCCTGATGCGGGCGCAGATCGAGGCCCTGGCCGCGGGCGCCGGAGCCGCGCCCGGCTATGGCGGCAGCGAGGACGGGCAGGGGGGGATGTCCGGGGGGAGACCGACCATGAATCTTTCGGACATCCGCAACCTCAGCAAGGACGACCTGCTCGACGCACTGGGCCTGCAGACCCGGCGCACGGCGATGGACGTGGTGCTGCCGGGCCTTGGCCTGTTCGCTGCGGGCCTTCTGGTGGGGGCCGGTTTGGGGCTGCTGCTGGCCCCCAAGTCGGGCACCGAGCTGCGCGCCGACTTGGCCGATCGCATCGGCACCGCCGGGGAGAAGACCTCAGGACAGATGGCGGAGACCACGCCTTCGCTCTAGCCTGGATTTCGCAAACTTGAGCCCCTTTTCGCTCTGGCCGGCTTCGTCGGCCAGAGCGAAAGGGGGCGACCCTGTAATTGCTCGCCGGCTAGTTGAAGGCTCCGAAGCTTGGCCGCCCGGAGCTCGTTTCAGCCAGGTCCATGAGCGGTGGTGACGGCGCCTCGGCGCAGCCGAGAGCTCGTGGCTGACGGCGAGCAGCACGACGCGGCATGTCGCGCTGCGTCTTGACCTCGCCGGCCGGCACGGGCTAGCTCGGGGTCGTGCCAAAAGGCAAACTCCTCGCCGTCACCGTCACCTTCTTGGTCACCTGGCTCGCCAGCTGCGGGGCGCAGGACCGGGAAGGGCCGCCGCCTGCCCCCAAGCCCCAGAGGTGTCGCTCGCTCGACGCGCTGGCGCCGGCCTTGATGGACAGCCTCAAGGGGGGCCAGTCGGAGAAGCTGCGCGAGGTCATCGAGCGCGAACGGCTCTTCGATGACAAGGCCGACGGCTCCCCCAGCCCGGTCAAGACGCTGCTGAGGGTGAGCATCGCCACCCTCAGCTCCATGGCAGCCGACCCGCCCGAGCTTGGCGCTGCCGAGGGCCAGCTGTGCAACGAGGCGAACCCGCCGGCCTCCCGCGACTCGAATCGAATGTGCGAGGCACGCCGAATCCTGCGGGTCTTCGTGCGCGAGGGAAGAGGCATCGAGGCCCTCCAGTTGCTCGATCCGCTCGTGGCGCGGGTCCTGGGCTACCTGGTGGGCGCCTCCGGTGGGGAGCCTCACTACGAGGTCGCCGCGGTCCTGGCCACCTCGTGCACCAAGCCCTACTGCCGCACCGAGGACACGTTGGACATGGCCGTGGGGATCCTCTCCTTCCTCGAGCCCACCGTCGAGCAGCCGCGCCGCACCTTCGAGGTGCTGCAGGCCTTGACCGAGCTGGTCCAGGACCCGGCGATGGGCTCCTTGTCGAAGTCGGTGCGGGAGCAGATGGGCGAGGAC
This sequence comes from Deltaproteobacteria bacterium, assembly GCA_016218885.1. Taxonomy (GTDB): domain Bacteria; phylum Myxococcota; class Myxococcia; order Myxococcales; family UBA5297; genus JACRCT01. Next base: position 3,054 of record JACRCT010000821.1, read on the forward strand.
GGCTTCGTCGCCTTCGCCAACCTCCTGCGAGACAACTTGATGGAGCTGCCCGACGACCCCGAAGGGTTCGAGCGCAAGTACCACATGGACATCGAGGTGCGGATCAACGACCTGCTCACCCGGACCTTGGGCATCACCCGCGAAGGCTTCCCCGAGCTTCGGGCGAAGCTCGACAAGGCCCTGGGTGCTCACGAGGGGGACGAGGTCCTGCTGCCTCATGGCTCCCAGCGTCCGGTCCTCATGGACCTGCTCGACCCGGCGCGCCCCGAGCCCGTGCTCGTCCCGCTCCAGAAGCAGCTCGACTGCCTGCGCAAGACCGACCTGAGCTCCGCGCTGCCGCACCTGCTCTACGCCTTGAGCTTCGGGGAAGCCGCCCTCAAGCTCAGCGAGATCCTGGCCTCCGTCACCAGGCTCGCCGAGCTCGACGAGCGAGTCAGCCTGCTCACCTTCTTCAAGCGGACCCTGGTGATGATTCGCCTGGATGAGGAGGGCACGAGCGCCGCCCGTGAGCTCTGCTCCCGGGCGCTGGATACCGGGCTGCCGGCGGAGGGCGGCCTCTCCAACGCCGAGCTGGTCATGCCCGTTCTGGCCGACATGTTCGCCGGCGGCGTCCTGGGCGAGGTGGTCTGCGTCATCGATTCGCTGCTCTTCGGTTGCGCTTCGGGGCCGCAACCGGCTTGTGCGGTGCGCGTGACCCATCCCTGAGACCGTGTCGCCTGGCACCCCGCGACGGTGCTAAGCTCCCGTCATCTGGTCCGATCTCGGAGCCAAGCGACAATGCTCGTTTTCACCCCGGTAGTGCGCAGCTGCCCCTGGCGACTCTTGGCCTTCGCGCTCGTGGCGACGTGCCTGGCGAACACCGCGTGGGCCAAGCCCGCGGTGGCACCACCTGCTCCGCAGCGGCGGGTGGTGGTCCTTCCTCTGGGCAGCCTCGGCGTCGACGACAGCGAGGCCGCCAGCCTTCTCGGCTTCCTTCGCGCCGAGATCGCCAAGCTGCCCGGGGTGATGCTGGTGGACCTGAGCAAGCACGGAAAGCTCGTCGGGGCCGACTGCCGGGGCGAGGAGAAATGCCTGGGGGCCGCGGGAGCCAAGCTCGGCGCCGAGGTCGTGATCGCCGGGACAGTCGCGGGGGTGGGCGAGGCCTACTCCATCGACTTGAAGGCCATCCTCACTCGCACCGGGCACGAAGACACCCGCATCACCGAGGTCATCTCCGGAGAGCGCGAGCTACTCATCGACGGCGTGCGCGGCGCGGCCTACAAGCTGCTCTTGCCCTCCCAGTATGCGGGCACGATCCAGCTCGAGCTCGCCGAGGAGGGGGCCGAGGTCTTCGTCGACGGTCGGCCGGTGGGGAAGACGCCCTTGAAGACGCCGATTCCCAGCCTGACCCCTGGCAAGCACGCGCTGAAGATCGTCAAGGCCGGCTTCGCCGACTTCGACAAGTGGGTAGACGTTCGTTTCGCGCGCGTCTCGGTGGTCAAGGTCGACCTGCGCAACAGCGCCATCACCGGGGTCATGTTCGAGAAGGAGGGCCAGGCGGGGCTGGCGCCGGTCGAGGCCGACGCCGCGCAGGTCCAGGGCGGCATCTTCACCGGGCAGCGGGTCGGCGCGCTGGTGGTGGGAGCACTTGGCGTGCTCCTCGTCGGAGGCGGCTTCTACTTCGGCGACGCTGCGCAGACCGAGCGGGACGCCGCCAATGCGATCCCCCGACCCGTCGAGGGCGGGGGCGTGGAGTCTCAGAGCGCACCCGAGGCCCGGGGCCGCCTGGCGGCGATGAGCGCCAACGCCATCGCTGCCGATGCCGCCTGGGTGCTGGGGGGCTGCGCCGTCGCCGCCGGAGTCGTGCTGTGGTTCACCGGTGGGCACTCCACGGCCGCGCCGGTGGTGGCCGTCGGGCCCGATGGCGCTTCGGTGGGCATTGTCGGGAGCTTCTGACTCTTTCTCGCCCCGCCGGGGGGCCTGTGCCTGCGAGGGACCTCATGAGCTGGAGAGCCGTCGTCCTCGTTGCCGGAGCCTGCCTGGCGAGCTGCTCCTCGAAGATCGCCGGGCTCAGCTGCGAGTCGGAGTCGGACTGCAGCGGAGGCTCCGTCTGTTGGGATGGGGTCTGCACGATCTGCGCGGCGGTCGAAGACTGCACCAACGGCTTCGACGACAACTGCGACGGGCTGGCGGACTGCGTCGATCCCCAATGCGGCGGGCAGATGTGCCGGCTTTCGCGAGGGGAGTGCGATCCCGCCGAGTACTGCCTGGATGGGCATTGCCCCGCCGATCGTCTGGTCGCGGCGCAGGCCCTCTGTCGGGAGGAGACGGCGTGCAACCTGCCCGCATCCTGCGACGGGACCTCGCCCCGATGCCCGCCTCTGGAGGTGAAGCCCGCGTCCGACGGGGTCGAGTGCCGCGTCCTGGGTGGCTGTGCCAAGCCGGCGTCGTGTCACGCTGGGATCTGCCCGCCCAACGAGCCTCTGGATGTGCACCACGTCTGCCGCGAGGCACAGGGCTGTGCCCAGGAGGCGGCGTGCGACGGGGTCTCCCTGGAGTGTCCGGCAGGCGCGGTGGCCGAAGCCGGCTCGCCATGCACCACTCCCGGCGATGCGTTCGCCTGCGAGGCCCCTCGCGAGTGTGATGGCACCAGTTCCGTGTGCCCTGCCTCCGATGGCGCCTTCGCCGAGGCGGGCACTCTGTGTCGGCCCGCTCGTGATCCGCTCTGCGACGTGCCCGAGAGATGCGACGGCACAGACTCCGCGTGCCCTCCTGACGCCGTCGCCCAGAAGGGGAGTCAATGCAGGCCTCCCCAGGGAGAATGCGATCTGCCGGCGGTCTGCGACGGCGTGCAGTCGACCTGCCCGGCAAATGGGCTTCTGAGCCGGGGCACACCTTGCCGCGACGCTGCCGGAATCTGCGATCTTCCCGAGAGCTGTGACGGAGCGTCGCCGCAGTGTCCCGAAGACCTCGTGGCGCCCGCCGAGACCCTCTGTCGAGAGTCGATGGGCGAATGCGATCTCCCCGAGACCTGCGACGGCCGCGACGTGGCTTGCCCCATAGATCAGCAGCGTGCTCCGGGCGAGGTGTGCCGCCCAGCGGCAGGCCCCTGCGACGAGGAAGAGAGGTGCGCAGAGAATCAGGTGGGCTGCCCTGCCGACGGGATGAAGCAGTCGGGAACGGAGTGCGGCCCTGCCATTCCGGGAGCCGAGTGCGACCTTCCGGACCTCTGCAGCGGCTCATCGGCGGAGTGCACTGCGCAGGTCAAGGCGGCAGGAACCGTGTGTCGCGCAGCTCCCTCGGCCAACCGGGGAGATTGCGTCCTCGACGCCCTGTGCGACGGGGCGAGCAGCGCCTGTGGCGCGAACCCGGTCAAACCCGCGGGCACTCCCTGCACGTTTCCCAATGCCTGCAAGCGACCGGGGACGTGCAGCGGCACTCTCGTCGACCCTGCCTGCTCCGTCGCCGTTGCCGAGGCCGACCACTCGCGCTGCGGCCTGAGCGACACGGAGAGATGTCTCGCGGGAGCGTGCTTGCCTCCGACTAGGCCGATCATGTCCTACGACTCGAACCCCATGGCGAGGGACCTGTGGGAGTGGGAGAACCCCTTCCCGCAGGGCAATACGCTGCGCGCCGTGGCCTTGCCGGCGCTCTATGGCGATGTGGTCTTCGCGGGCGATGCCGGCACGGTGCTCCTGGATGCGAGCGGCAATCTGCAAAGGAAGGTCCTGCGCAACGCCACGGGGGCGCTGGAGCGGGTCAACTTCCTCTCCGCCTGCTCCAGCGGGCAGCTCACCTGGGCCTTGGGCGCGCGCGAAGACTTCACCCCGGTGATTGCCAATAGCTCCGATTGGAACCTGCAGACGATCTCCTCCTCCTCCACCCCGGGTTCCCTCCGGGCGCTCTGGTGCGCTCCCACCGCGGATACCCTGGTCGCCGTCGGGGACAACGGCAAGGTGGCCATTCAGGAGCAGAACGGGGTCTGGCGATGGGAGAGCACGGACAGCTCTCTCAAGCTCCGCGCGGTGTGGGGCCGGAGCCTCACCGACCTGTGGGCGGTGGGGACCAAGGCCGGCGTCTGGCACCGCTCTGCGCAGGGGTGGGCACCCGTGACCTGTCCGGTCGCCGACCCGGCCTCGGTCAGCTTCGCCGCGGTGTCGGGCGACGACCAGCACGTGTGGATCGCCGCGCAGGGCGGGGAGCGGTCCATCTTCCTCATCGACCACAACACCCACGAGTGCCAAGCGCAGGGCCTGGAGAAGCACCCCCCCGGCGCGTCCCTCACTGGCTTGTGGGTCTACGCCAGGAACGCGGCTTGGGCGGTCAGCACCTCCGGCACGAACGCCTACCGGATGGTCGAAGGCTTCTGGTACCAGGAACCAGTCGGTCTCAGCGCGCCTTTCAACGCCGTGGCCAGCAGCTCGGATGGCGAGGACGTGTGGGTCGTGGGCGCGCACGGGGCCATGGCCCACCGGACGAGGCTCGACCTGAATTCGGGCTACGAGTGGCTCACGAGCCGAAGCGTCACGAGTCAATCGCTCCGCGCTGCTTGGGGATGGAGCAACGGCTCGAGCTCGAGCACGGACGTCGTCGCGGTCGGAGACGCCGCGGCCACGTTCCGCCGAGGATTGACCGGAGGATGGACCCGGATGGCCAATTCCTTCGACGGAAGCGGCATTGCGGCCAAGCCCGCGCTGGTCTCGGTCATCGGCTCCTCCACTGGAGGCGAGCTCATCGCGGTGGGGACGGTCGCCAGCACTGCGAAGGGAGTCGTCCTGCGGTGGTTGGAAGCCACTCGATCCTGGCAACCCGTGGACCTCCACCCGCCGTCGGGGCCGGGGCCGCTCACCGCGGTGGCCGCCTCGCAGAACGATTGGATCCTGGGCGGAGACGACGGCTACTGGTGGAATCGTCAGGTTTCTCCTGATCCCTCGCCAAGCTTCGTCCCGCTGTCCGGGATCACAGCGCTCGTCGGCGGGAACGGGAGCGAGGTGTGGATGGGCCTGGAGACAGGCCTCCAGAAGGTGGACCTGGCCGCTGCCATCGAGCCAGACCCCACCTTCCCGTACTCGGGTGGCCCGATCCGCGCGCTGTGGAGGGTAGCGACGATGGGTGGCGCTGAGACCGTGTTCGCGGTTGGGGATGGGCGGACCCTGCGTTTCGATGTTGGCAGCGGGACTGTCACGGATGTCGTCATTGCTCCCGAGCCGCACGCGGTTTGGGCTGGCAGCCCGGGAACCACGTGGTGGGTGGTGGGAGACCGCGGCCTCGCCCGAAGGCTGGATTCGGGAGGCTTGGACGAGACGAACGACGGCTGGGCCGGGACCTACAACAACCTCTACGCCACCTGGGGAGCCTCGGCCTTGGGTATTGGCCCGGAGCGTCAGTGGGCGGTGGGCGAGCACGGCACCGTCCTGATCAGGACGGCGACAGGGCCCTAGGCGGAACCCCCGCGAGGCGCTCGGCTAGCTCGAGGAAGAGCCCTTGGGCGGACCCTCCGAGCCCAACGGCGAGAGCAACCCGGGAGCGCCCTTGCCTCCCGGGACCGACAGGCGCTCGTGAGGCATGAAGCCGCGCGGCGAGCGGAAGTACTGCATCGGCGAGTAGGCGAGCAGGTTCGAGACCCGGCTGGTGTAGATGCAGGCGTACTGCTCGACCTGCTCCCCGAAGCGGCTGTTCTCGGTGCCCTCCTTGAACAGCAGACCCCAGTAGGGGTTGAAGCCGGTCTCCACCCGCTGCTCGAGCGATTCCGCCTCCTCGCCCGACTCCTTGAGCGCCCGTCGCAGCCTTTCGAGCTCGCCTTTCTCGCGCTTTCGCATCTCCTCGACGTGCCGGCGCACGTCCTCGGAGAGGGCGTCCTTCTCCAGGCGGCGCTCCAGCGCGTTGAGGGCGAGCTTGCGGGTATTGACCTCGTCGTCGAGGCGGGCGCGCAGCGCCTCGAGCCCCGAGAGGCGGGCGATCTCGGAGGCGCAGCGATCGGTGTAGGCGATCTCGTCCTCGAGCTCCTCGATGATCATGCAGGTGCGCCACAGGCTCGACTTCTTGCTGCGCAGGATGTCGCCGTAGATGTGGTCGCCGACGTAGAGCACCTTCTCCCCAGCGATGCCTACCAGGCGCTCGAAGTCGGCGAGGTTGCCCGAGGCGTAGGCTTTGCCCCGCTCCAACGAGCGCGCCTCTCCCACCGGTTGCCCGGTGGCGGTATCGAGCTCGACCAGAGGGCGCCCATCGCTGAAGAACGAGGGCTTCTGGGCCGAGCAGACGACGACGTCGAAGTAGTGTCGCCAGCTGGGGTACTCGGGCAGGCAACCGTCGAGCAGGAAGCGCATCACGAGGTCGGTGTAGTCCCAGGCCGAGTTGGTCAGCAGGAACAGCTTCTTGCCGCCGGAGCGCAGCTTGTGCAGCGCCGGCCCGAGCTCGGGGTCGGGTACGACGAAGCGGGCCAGATCCTGCCGGATGACGCTCTTGAGGCTGTCGTCGCGGTGCACCTCGTCGATGCACTCCCGGATGTCGCTGTAGAGGCTGTCGTAGTCGATCTTCTGGCCCTGCGCCTCCAGGTGCTCCACCACCTCGGCGTACAGGCAGGCCTCGGGCAGGGCGAAGAGCGAATCGATCCACGCGAAGCGCTCGCTCTTCAGGTCGATCTTCTCGCCCCGGTAGAGCCGCCGCTTCTCCTCCGGCGCCAGATGTGCCCGGCCATGATACGCCCGGCCTACGTGCCGGAAGCGGTCCATCTTCAGCAGGTTCCCGGTGGCGCGGTCCAGCGCGAGCCCCCGCATCACGAAGGCGTGGTCGTAGGCGATGGTGCGGATGCTCTCGGGATGGCCGTGCTTGCGGATCATCCGGTCCAGCGTCATGTCGAACGAGAGCTGCTCGATGGAGCGCTTGCGGTACACCGCCAGCGTGTAGTCCATGTCGAAGCCCACCAACTCCACGCTGCTCAGTCGCAGGTTGCGGTTGACGAAGACCTGGCGCGCTCGCAGCACCTCGCGGCGTCCCGCTGGAGACAGCAGCTCCTGCAGTCGCGCGTCTGCGAGCAGGTCGTGCGCCGCGCCGGGCTCGGTCGCGGCGGGCATGGGGGAAGGGCTCGAGGACATGGTGTGGTCCGCTTGAGGGCCGAGGGTCCCGATAGCACGCGGTGGCGGGCCGCGGCAACGCCGCTGCGCCGACGCGGCCGCTTTCTTGCCCCCCTGCTAGGCGCGTGCGACAGTCCAAGCGCATGGGCAGCAGGCGCGCGACACAGGGGAGGGGGCCGAAGCTGCCCGAGCGGCTCGTCCAGCTCGAGCGGCGAGTCGCCGAGCTCGAGCGCGAGCTGATGGCGCTCAAGCCGCCCGCGCCCAAGCCCCAGCCGCCTCCAGAGCCTCGTCGTGGTCCGCGCTGCCCCGGCTGCAGCCTCCCGGTGACCTCCACCGCTCGTGGAAACTGCCCTTGGTGCGGCTTCGTCTTCGATGCCGTTCCGGCACCGCGACGCGCAAAGCGCTGAGCCCATAGAAGGGCAGGCCCCAACTCGCCTCCTCGACGCCTCCGGCCCGGAGAGGATATGAGTGATGACCGATGGCCCGTCGCTACAGGCTCCAGTCTCGGCTCGAGGAAGGCACGTTCGCCGAGTACTTCAAAGCCGTGACGGAGGGCGAGGGCGGGCCCGAGCCGGTCCTCGTCAAGCTCTTCTCCTTCAAGGTGAGCGATGCCGCGTACGCCCGGGCGCTCTCCGAGTCGGGTGCGCGCACTCGAAGCCTGCGCCACCCGGGCGCGTTGGGCTTCGATGAGGTGGGCTTCATCCACGGCCGCATCGCCGCCGTGCGCTCCTTCGTCGAGGGTCACAACCTCGGCGATGCCCTGCGGCGGCTGTCGACCCGGGAGGTCGTCCTTCCTCCCGCGCTGGCGCTCTACATCGTCTCCGAAGCCGCGCAGGTCGTCTCTGCCGCCCACCTCGCAGGCTGGAGCCATGGGGCCATCACCCCCGGCAACGTGCTCCTGGGGGCCGACGGCAGGGTCCGGGTCGTGGACTTCGGCGCCTTGGAAGCCATGGATTCCTCGCAGGCCCTGCGCCCGCTCCTCTCCCAGGGGCGCAACGCCTACCGCGCTCCCGAGGTGAAGACGGGTCGCGGGGCCCCGGCGGCCGATGTCTACAGCCTGGGGGCCATCGCCTACGAGCTGCTCACGATGCAGGCCGTGGCTCAGGCGCGTGGGGGAGCGATCTCCACCAAGCGCGACGCGTTGATCGCCCCCTCTCGCCTCGATCGACGGATCAACGCGCGCATCGACCCGGTGCTCATGCGCTCCCTCGACAATGCGACCTCACGCCGTTATCCGAGCGCCGCCGAGCTCTCCGAGGCCCTGCGCGGGCTGTTCTCGGTCCTGGGCTACGCCCCCAGCGCAGCCGAGGCCGCCCGGTTCGTACGCGATCTCTTCCCCAACGAGGTTGCCATCGGCGGCGTGGGGGGAGCGCTCCCCTTTGCCGAGGCGTTTGCCCTGTCCCCCGGGGACGAAGCGAC
>JACRCT010000822.1 GCA_016218885.1 Deltaproteobacteria bacterium
CCTTCGTCGGGAGATCTTGCGCCAGATGGCGAAGGCTTCAGGCCCCAGACTTCGGACTTCAGGTGCTGCTTGACCTGAAGCGGAAGCCTGCGCGCCGTGGTCCTTCTTGCAAGGGTCACGGTTCGAAAGAAGGCAAGGGCCCGGTCTCTACTCGAGCGAAGGTTCAGGCCCCAGACTTCGGACTTCAGGTACTGCTTGACCTGAAGCGGACGCCTGCGCGCCGTGGCCCTTCCTGCAAAGGTCACGGTTCGAAAGAAGGCGAGGGCCCGGTCTCTACTCGACGTGGCGCTTGGTCCATTTGTCCACGGCGCCGTCACCGTCGAGATCCTCGCCGATGCGGTCGATCTGATCGCCCTCCCAGTACTCCCAGTAGTCCACCTTGGAGTCGCCGTTGGTATCGCGCTCCTTGCGGACGATCCGGTTCTTCTCGAAGAAGATCCACAGGTCGGGCTTCTTGTCGTAGTTGAGGTCCTTCTCCTTCCTCACCACTGTCCCGCGCTCGTTGTAGTTGACCTGGTCGATGCGGCCATCGAAGTCGAGGTCGAGCGCCTCCTTCTCCTGCTGCTCCTTGGCGTCGTAGTAGCGCCAGATGTCGACCTTGCCGTCGAAGTTGATGTCGAGCTCCTTGCGAGCGAGCCGCTCCGCGGGCTTGCCGTTCTCGTCCTTGACCGTCTGGTAGAACTTCCAGACGTCGGGCTTCTTGTCGCGGTTGAGGTCGAACTCCTTGACCACCTCGTCCCCGCGCCGCTCTTCGCGGATCCCCTCGGCGTTGGCTTCGTCGACGGCGGCCTTCTCGGCGGCCGAAGGGTCGCCCTTGGAGGGAGTGCTGCTGCATGCCGACAGCGTCGCCAGCACCACGACCGCCCTGGTAGCCCACTTCATGGAGCACCTGCCCCTTGGTAAAAGTTCCGTCCATTGATAGAGCGGTGGCACCCGACGGGTCAACCTTTCGCTCCACAAGGTCTGCTGCCGGCATCAGAATCCACGGTGGCCGAGCCGGGCTCTCACCCCAGGGATTCGGGGGATACGAAGCATCTGGAGAGGAGAAGAGCATGCCACTCTACGAGTTCAGGTGCCGCATCTGCGGCAACACCTTCGAGGAGTTGGTCCGCAACAGCGCCGACGAGGCCGGGGCCGCCTGCCCGGTCTGCGGCGACAAGGACGTCCAGCGCCTCTTGTCCGCGTCTGCGCTGGGTTTCGTTTCCGCCGCTGGGGCGGGCGGATCCGCGGGAGGCAGCAGCTCGGGCGGCTGCGGCGGAGGGCACGGCGGGTTCACTTGAGGCTAGCCTCGCTCGGGCGGTCGCTCGAGTTCATCGTCCTTCGTTCAAGCTGCCGTGGCCGGCGCCCCGTCTCCCTAGGGTCGGGGGCGACACTCGTGCCCAACCGTTGGAGGGGTCGGCGTCGCCACCGCGGAAGCCTCCTTGGCGAGCATGCTGCCGGAACGGCGGTTGGCCAGGCTGACGCAGGCCGATCGGCCGACTAGACTCACAAGCCGAGGTTCACCTTCCATGACCAACCTCGCCATCAAGCTCACTTCGGATTGGGTCCGCTCCCACGTTCGCTCGCGAGGCGGGCGCCTGTACATAGTGGAGCGGCTGAGCGTCGTCGGGTGATGAAATGCCTTTCGGGGCCCGGTGGGCCTCTTCGAGCTTCCGCAAGACGAGGTCCCGCCGGGCGGGTTCCGCCTCCTGCGCTGCCAGGGGGAGGGCGAGGACGCCGATCTTGAGATTTGGATCGAGGAGAGGTTCCTTGCCTCGGACTGGGTCCGGGAGAAGAACCTCGTCTTCAACGTCGAGGGGTATGGCCGCTTCCGGCTCTGGCTGCGGTAGCTGAACCCAACCGCTCGGCGCGGGTTCTCACCCCCCCGGAGGTCGTCCATGCAGCTGTCCCGCTCCGCCATCGTCGCCAAGATCCCCCACTCCGAGAAGGCGCTTCTCGTCCAGCCGCTCAACGGTCAGGTCGCGCTCATGTCGGGCGAGCATGCGAAAGCGATCACCGGGCTGACCGTGGGCGCGCCTCTCCCGGAATCGCTGCCGCTCACCGACTTGCAGCAGGCCGGGTTCGCCGTGGACTCTGACGATCAGGATCGCGCGCTGCTCGCCGCCGCCTGGGTCGAGTACCTCTCCGAGCTCGAGCGCTCTCCCACGCAGCTCATCGTCGTGCCGACCTTCGGCTGCAACCTCCAGTGCACCTACTGCTATCAGGAGGCCTTCGACCCGGCGACGAGCCTCATCTCGCCCGAGAGCGTGGACGCCTTCTTCCGGTACGTGGACCGCTTCCACGCCACCGAGTCGCCGCGCCCCTACCTGACGCTCTTCGGGGGCGAGCCGCTGGTCGATACCAATGTCCACCACGATCGCCTCGAGCGCTTCCTCAAGGGGGCACGGGAGCGCTCCCTCGAGGTGGCGGTGGTGACCAACGGCTACGACCTGACGGCCTTCGTGGAGCGGCTCGGGCGCGGGCCGGTCAAGGAGATCCAGGTCACGATCGACGGCCCCGAGGCCGTGCATGACGCGCGGCGCCCCCACGCCTCGGGCGCGGGCACTTTCGGACGCGTGGTGCGCGGCATCGACGCGCTGGTCGCGGCGAAGATCCCCGTCAACATGAGGGTCGTCGCCGACAAGGAGAACCTCCCGACCCTTCCGGCCCTGGCCGAGCTCGCCGAGCGTCGCGGCTGGCTCGACCTGCCCGAGACCCTTTTCAAGACCCAGGTCGGACGCAACTACGAGCTGTTCGGCTGCGCCGCGCGCCAGAAGCGCGAGCAGCTCTTCGACCGCGTCGAGCTCTGGTCGCGCTACCTCTCGCTGGCCGAGGAGCACCCCGCGCTGCGCCGCTTCCACAAGCCTCGCCTGCACGGAATGCGGCATCTGGCCGAGACGGGCGAGTTTCCGGCCCCCAACTTCGACGCCTGCCCCGCCGCCAAGAAGGAATGGGCCTTCGGCCCCGGGGGCGGCCTCTACGGCTGCACGGCGACGGTGGGGAACCCCCACTATCGGCTGGGCTCGTACGCTCCGGAGATCGCCCGCGACGAGGCCGCCATCGAGCTCTGGAGCGGGCGCAACGTCCTCTCCATCCCCGAGTGCAGCAAGTGCTCGCTGGCGACGGTCTGCGGCGGAGGCTGCGGCGCCATCGCCGCGCACCGCACAGGCCACCCGCGCTCGCCGGACTGCCGGCCGGTCCGGGAGCTGTTCGGGCTCGGGGCGAAGTTCTACGGGCTGGACCGCGAGTGACTCTATCGCGAGGCTCTGCGTTCCGAGTTGGTGCGATGCGCGTCCTATTGCCCAAGAAGCTGCGCGGCCTGCTCTCGGGTTCCAAGGGTAAGGCTCGTCAGAATGAGCAGCTGAAGAACGCCCTTCTCGCTCGGTTCGGCCGACCTCTTACGCAAATCGATCGCCAGCCCCAGCAGCTCTATCGCGGCCGACTTGCGCTGCTCGACGGACAGCGCCTCCACCTCGCGGCAGGCGCCCTGGAAGTCAGCACTGCTCATCGAGAGCTGGCCGTCTTCCCCCGTAAGACGCTTGCCAATGCCGGCCGCAAACTCGCCCAACCGTACGCTCTCAGGCATCTTCTCCGCCTCGCTTCGCTTCTCTGGGGCACATCCCCCGGGTCCGGGGCGGGAGACGATGCCGCCTGGCATCACGTCGCCGCGCCGCAGAGTCAAGGTACGAAAACGCTGACTAGCCCTGCGAGCAACGAAGGCCACTGGCCGAGGCCGGGCCGTCTGCCGCCGCCTAGAGATGCTCCGCCATACGCCAGAAGAGCCACCCCACCGTGTTCTCTTCGAACTTCACCATCGCGCGCTTGAACTCGCTGTCGCTCTTCGGCGGCTTGTCCACCCAGGCCCAAGACTCGTCCTCAGCGGCAGTGACCTCAGGCGGCTGGAGTGCGTATTGCGCTCGGAGCGCCTGCAAGAGCTCGTCGCCGGTCTCTATCTTCCGTGCCCAGGCGTTCTGATCTTCCGGTGTACTGGCTTGCTTGATCCAGACTCCGTAGTCGCCGAGGAAGCGCTCGGCGGCCTTGATGGCTTGTTTCGATACGAGGCCGTTCTCGAGGTCTTCCGTCAGGTGGTAGCCGGTGAAGCCGTCCGCGGCTACGTAGGCATCAAGGCACTTCTGCGTGGTGGCTTTGGCCTCACCCAGGTCCAAGGGCTGCTTGATGGTTCCGTGCTTCGGGGGGTCGAACCCGTCGACGGCGACGTTCACAGACGCGACCGGTGGCTGGGCCAGCGGCGCCGTCTCGGTCTTCTTCGTGGGTGCATTGGCCTTCGTCGAACTGTCGACGGGAAGCTTCGTCGTCGGAGCAGCAGGGCGCCCGCTGATGACCGTTGGCATTTTGTCCTCCCTCCTGATTTTCTGAGCCGACATCCTGGTCGGTGCTTGGGGTCCAGTCAAGCCGGCGAGCCCCCAGCATGTTCACGACGACCAGGTGGGAGCGCTTCCTAAGGAGTGCGTGAGCCTTCGCTGGAGGCGGCGATCCCCCGGCGAGGACTAGCACGGCCTTTCCGAGCGCTCGCAGTCAGGGTCGTCAAGGAGTGGCTTAGCCCTTGGCGCGATCGCGCAGGTACCTCTGGGCCGCCAGCGCGGCGATGGTCCCATCGGCGACCGCCGTGGTGATCTGCCGGAAGAGCTTGGCGCGCACGTCTCCAGCCACGTAGAGACCAGGCACCGGCGTCGCCATCGACTCGTCGGTCTCGGCGTAGCCCCACTTGTTGAGCGGCACCACGCCTTGCAGCAGCTCGGTCTGCGGCACCATGCCGATGAAGACGAAGACCCCGTCGGTGGCCAGCTCGGTCACCTCGTGCGTCTTGACGTTCTCGAGGCGCAGCTTCTCCAGCGACTTCTCTCCCATGAAGGCCCGCGGCTCCGAGTCCCAGATCACGCGGATCTTGGGATTGGAGAGCGCCTCTTGGGCGGTCGAGGCCTCGCACTGGAAGTGGTCGAGCTGGTGGACGATGGTCACGCTGCGCGCGAACTGGGTGAGGAAGAGCGACTCCTCCACCGCCGAGTTGCCGCCGCCGATGACGTGGATGTCCTTGCCCTCGAAGTAGGCCCCGTCGCAGGTGGCGCAGTAGGAGATGCCCCGACCCTTGAACCGGCTCTCTCCGTCCACTCCCAGGCTGCGCGGGCGAGCTCCGGTGGCCACCACCACCGCCGGGGCCGTCACCTCGTCCTCCTCATCGAGCACGATGCGCTTCTGCGGAGCTTGCAGATCGACCTCGGTGATCTCCACCGCGCGACGGATCTGAGCGCCGAAGCGCTGCGCCTGCTGGGCGAATGCCGCGGCCAGCTCGCTGCCCTTCACGTCGTCGGCGAAGCCCGGATAGTTCGAGACCTTATGGGTCGTCTTCACCTGGCCGCCAGGCACGCTGGAGTCGAGCACCAGCGTCTTCAGGCGCGCCCGGGCGGCGTAGATGGCGGTCGCCAGACCGGCCGGGCCGGCGCCGACGACGATGAGGTCGAAGGGTTCGGACATGGTCAGCCTCCAAGGGCTATGAGAGCAGCGTGTCGAGTGCGCCCTTGATGGACGAGCGCTGGATCTCGCCGGTGAGCCGCTCGCCGATCTCCTTGCCGCTCTTGAAGAAGACGAGGGTGGGGCTTCCGGTGACGCCCAGCTTGTCGGCGAGCTCGCGATTGCCCTGCCGGAAGATCTTCAGGAAGCGCACTCGCCCCGCATACTTGTCGGCGAGGGCCTCGAACTTGGGGGCCAGGGCCTCGCAGGGTGGACACTCGGTGGAATAGAAGTCGAGGACCACCGGAGTCGACGACGCCAGCACCTCGCCCTCGAACTGCGCCGCTTCGATGACCTGGACATGGGGATTGTCGCTCATGGCCACACCTCTCCTGCGCGCCCCCGCGAGGGCGCTCGATGCCAATGCTCTGGGCTGAAGGGGACAAGAGGGCGGGCCGCGCGAGACGGCGAGGCCCGCCCTTTAGGCTACGGGTAGGTCAGTCGTGGCAGCCCGAGACCAGCCGAGAAGCCTTGGCGCAGCATTGCGCGGTCTTCTCGGGAGTCGAGCAGCACGCCTTCTTCCGGGTCAGCAGCTTCATCCTCTCACCTCCTTCTTGGTCTTCTTCGTGGCGGGCTTCATCGCGCGCTTCAGGCGAGCGGCGAGGTCCACCGCAGAGTCGCAGTCCTCGCAGGCCACCTTCTTCTTCGAGTGCGCCTTGCTGCTGCAGGTGGCGATGCAGTGCTCGATCGATTGCACGAGCATGGCCAGGTCGTGCTTGCTGAGCTCTAACTTCATCGGCTGCCTCCTCGGGTATTCGCGACCGCCGCACGATACCCGCGGACGGTGAGGCTGCGCACCAGGACGCCGCCCTTCTCGTAGGGCGCAGACCGATGCAGCACTTCGATGCCGACGAATCCCGCGGGCTCGATGGCCGCGCGGTACTCGCTCTCGGGGATCGCCCCGCCATAGCAGGCGGCCCAGGCCCCCGGATCCTGGCGCACCGATTCGGGCAGCGGCTTGTCGGCGATGACGTCCGAGACCACGAAGCGTCCGCCCGGCTTGAGCGCCCGATGGATCTCGCGGTAGACCGCGGCCTTGTCAGGAGCGTGGTTGATGGTGCAGTTGGAGATCACCACGTCGGCGCTCTGGTCGCTCAGCTCCAGCGCTGCCAGGTCGCAGCGCAGGAAGCTGACGTTGGCCAGGAACGGGGGCACGCCCTTGCGCGCGGCTTCGAGCATCTCCTCGGTCATGTCGATGCCGATGGCCCGCCCGCCCGTGCCTACCAGGCCCGCCGCACGGACCACGTCGCGGCCGCGGCCACAGCCCAGGTCGACGAAGACCTCGCCGCGCGTCGGAGCCGACAGCTCCAGCGCCTCGCCGCAGGAGAGAGAGCAGCAGCTGCTGGCCAAGCCGCCATAGCGGGCCTGGATGGCGTGCGACAGCGTGGATGGGCTCTCTTGCGACATCGCTCTTGCTCCTTGGCATCCGGGTCGATCGTGAGAGCCGCGAGGGACCTCAAAAGGTTCGCGAGCCAGGCGGTCAATGGGCAGGGCCGCTCACCAGCGCGGAGACGATGAGCAAGAGCAGGGACCCCAGTCCAAAGAGGGCGAGCCGGCGGGCGCCCTGTCGGGCCAGGATCGCCGAGGTGGTCGCCACCCGGACGATGGGGGTGGCGACGAGCAGGATGATCCCCGCCAGGACGAAGCCCTGCCCTCGGAGGGAGGAAAGGCCGCCGAGCAAGGCGAAGGGAGCCCGCGAGGCGCCGGGTGCCAGGAGGGCGGCCAGGGCATCGGTCGAGGTGCGGTACTCGGGGTGGCGCAGGAAGGTGATGGCGAGCCCGATGAGGATCAGCGTCGAGGAGGCGGCGACCCCGGTGCGCAGGACGAGCGCCACGGCGGCCTCGAGCTGGAGCGGGGCGGGGACGGTGCCTACGAGGCGACGCCCTTGCGGATCATCTGGAAGCTGAGCCAAAGCACCACTCCGAGGAAGAGCAGACGGGTCGCGGACTGGGGGAGCCGGACCAGGAGCCGTGAGCCGATGACGGCGCCCAGAGCGACTCCGAGCGCGACCGGAGCGACGACGATGGGGGCGAGGTTGCCGCGGGCGATGAACACGCCCGCGCTCGCTGCAGCCGTGACGCCGATCATGAGCGTGCTGGTGGCCGTCGAGGCCTTCCAGGGGACGCGCATGGCGAAGTCGAGAGCAGGGACCTTGAGGATCCCGGC
Source organism: Deltaproteobacteria bacterium (assembly GCA_016218885.1). Lineage (GTDB taxonomy): Bacteria > Myxococcota > Myxococcia > Myxococcales > UBA5297 > JACRCT01. The sequence goes on from JACRCT010000822.1 coordinate 7,675, forward strand.
GCCGGTGCCCAGCAGCCCACCCACCAGGCCGGCCAGGGAGATGAGGGCGAGCCCGAGGCGGGGGCGATGGACGCGGTAGGCCACCAGCACGCCCGACTCGTCGGGACACTCGCCGTCGAGCTCGCCGTCGGGAAGGTTCGGCTCCGCGGGCTCCCGGGCGGTCGATCTGTGCACCGTGCTTCGGAGCATCCCGGCGGCGGCAAGGACCAGGACGGCCCCGAAGAGGATGTACAGGCCGCGCCGGGGGACGAAGCCCGAGAGGAAGGCGCCCGTGACCGCGCCTGCCGCTGCGCCCAGCTCCAGGTAGGCGGCGAGGCGGACATTGGCGATGCCCCTGCGCACGTGCTCGGCAGCGCCGGCACAGGAGGTCGCGACCACCGCTACCGCCGCGGCGGCGATGGCGAGCCGGATGTCGACGCCCAGGAGCAGGGTGAGCACCGGGACCACGATGATCGCCCCGCCGAGGCCGAGCATCGAGCCCAATGCGCCGGCGCCCATCGAGGAGGCGAAGGCCAAACCGGTGAACTCGAGCGGCGTCACGGGCGCATTCTTCGACTCACCCCGGGTCACGGGCAAGGATTTGATCGGTCCCGGATGGTCGGGCCGGCGTCCAGGGATGCTCGTCTCCGCCGTCGAAGCGGGCAGGTGACCCTTGAGCGGCCGGCGAGCAGCCGTGGAGACCGGCAGGCGGTCGTGCGCTCGGGTGCTCAGCCGCGTGCCTGAAGCGGGCGCTGGCTCGAGGCCGGAGCCGTGATGAGCTTGGCGAGGAGGCCCCCAGGGGAAAGACCATGCGTGCCCTCGCTATCCTCGGACTCGTCTTGGCGGTGAGCTTCGCGGGGTGCGAGAACGCGAGGACCTGCGACGGTGCCTGCCCCGCGGTGGGTGACACCTATGAGGTGCAAGACACCTTGCTCTCGGGCGATTGCGGCTTCGTGCCGTGGCTCGTGCCACCAACCCTGGTGCTTGCACAGGAGGCGGGAAGCGAGCGGGTCACTCTCCGGGTGATCGATCCCGTGAATCAGGTCGCCGTTGACCTGGCGGTCACGCTCCGAGTGCCCGAGGACGGAGAATCATTGGCGACCTTTCACGGCTTCCAGCGGACGCTGCGGCAGGCGAGCAGCCAGGGTGAGCTCCTCGAGCTCCAGATCCAGCTGAGCGGCTCGATCTCCGATGACGATGGGCGCCGGCGGCTGGTCGCGACGATGACCACCCAGCCAGTATGGGGAGGAGGCTGCTTGACGACTCAGACCGTCACCGCCGTGGGCTCAGCCATCCCGAGCGTTCCTTGAGCCAAGTCGGTGGCGAGCAGGAGCGCCGCCTCGTTCACAAGGTCGGCCACGCTGCACCACCGTTCAGCCCGAGCTTAGGCCCGCGAAGCGGGCCGGAGTCGAGTGGCCAACCCTGAGAAATCACAAGAGCCCCTCGACTTCGGGCTCGCGCTGCTCGCCCTCCGCTCGGGGCGACCGGTGGCCCGCAACTGGCCGACCTTGTGAACGAGGCTCAGGAGCGCCGCCTTGAGCTTGAGTCAGCCTAGCCCGTAGCGCTGCAGGGCAAGAGCTGCACCTGGACCGTAGCGCCTGCCTCCAGGCGGTCGCTGCCCTCGGGCAGACAGAGCAGCCCCGTGGCCTCGGCGCGCGCCCGCAAGCGATTGCGCAGCGCCATGGGGTGCGCCGACGGCAGCTGCGTCGCGCCGGTGAGCCGGACCGGGAAGAACTGCGTCCAGTCGGGCTCCCCGGTGACCGGCTCAGCGAGGACGCAGGTGGTCACTGGCAGGGGGCTGGGATCGAGCCCGCTCATCCGGCGCAGGGCCGGCAGGGCGAGCTGGAGGAAGGCCATCTCGTTGGAGGCCGGCCCGCCCGGGAGGCAGAAGCAGGGCTTGGCGCCCATCAAGCCGAAGGCGACGGCTTTCCCCGGCCCCATGCGCACGCGGTGGTAGCTGGGGCACCAGCCCATCTGCTGCAGGACGGACGGGGTCAGGTCGCGAGCGCTCTTCCACGCCCCGCCGCTGGTGAGCAGCACATCCACCCGCGACAGGAGGGTGGCTGCCGCCGTGGCGATCGACTCCGGCGCGTCCCCGGCCACCAACGTCTCGCCCTCCATGCCGGCGTGACGCAACCACCCCAGCAGGGTGACGAGGTTGCTCGCGTAGACCTCTCCGGGGCGCAGGGGACGGCCGGGGGCGACCACCTCGTCGCCCGTCGCCAGCAGCCCGACCCGCGGGCGCCGCATCACCCGGATCTCGTCCAGGCCGCTGGCCGCCGCCAAGCCCGCCACCGCGGGCGTCACGCGCGAGCCGGCCGAAAGGAGAAGCTCCCCTGCGGCCACCTCGCTGCCGCGGCGCAGCAGGTTCCGCCCCGGCCCTGCGTCGCGAAGGCAGAGGACCGAGCTGCCTTCGTCGCTGGCGAACTCCGAGGAGAGCACCGCGTCCGCGCCCGCCGGCAGGAGCGCACCGGTGGTGATGCGCACCGCGCCTCCCGCCTCGAGCCTCACCTCGGCCACCTGCCCGGCGACCGCCTCGGCCGTCACCTTCAGGCGCACGGGACGCTCCGGCGAGGCCTCGCGCAGCGACTGCGAGCAGACGGCAAAACCGTCCCGAGCCGAGAGGGTCGCGCCGGGGCAGTCGATGCGGGCGACGAGGTCCTCGGCGGCGATCCGCGCGACCGCATCCGCTGGTGCCAAGGCCTCGCTGGGCAGCAGCCGGATTGCGGCGAGCGTCAGGGCCCGCGCCTCCTCGAAGCCGATGTCCAGGCGGGTC
>JACRCT010000826.1 GCA_016218885.1 Deltaproteobacteria bacterium
GGTGGCCATGGTCTCCTGGCCGCCGGTCATGCCCACCGTGGAGTTGTCGAGGATGAAGACCGTCATGTTGAGGTTGCGCTTGGCGGCGCCGACCAGCGGCGTCATCCCGGAGTGGACGAAGGTCGAGTCACCGATGGTGGCGATGACCGGGTACATGCCCGCGGCGGCGGCGCCCATGGCCATGGAGATCGACGCGCCCATGTCCACGCAGGCGTGGGCCGTCTGATAGGGCGGGTAGGCCGAGAGGGTGTAGCAGCCGATGTCGGAGAAGACGCGGGCACTGGGGTCGGAGTCGAGGATGACCTTGATGGCCGTGTAGCTCTCGATATGGGGGCAGCCGTCGCAGAGCGAGGGCGGGCGGTTGACGAGCTTGAGGTCGGGCGCTGACTGGCGGGCGCGGTCGGGCAGGCCCAGCGCGCGGCGCACGATGTCGGGGTTGAGCTCGCCGGCGCGCGGCAGCCTTCCGTCGAGCCTGCCGTGGATGGTCTTGCCGCGGGGCTTGTCGAGCAGGCCGCGCAGGGCGGTCTCGATGAAGGGGTAGCCGTCTTCGAGGACGACCACCGTGTCCACCGCGTCGCACAGCTTCTCGACCAGCGCCACGGGGATGGGGTAGCAGCCGATCTGGAGGTAGGGCGGGACGGCATCGCCTTCGCCGAAGTTCTCCAGGAAGTAGTTCAGGGCGATGCCGGAGGCGATGTAGCCGACGCGGCCGGAGTGACCCTCGAGGTGCAGCTGGTTGAAGCGAGAGCTCTCGGACCACTGGACCATCTGGGCTTGCTTGGAGAGGAGCGAGTCGTAGCCCTTGCGCGCGTTGGAGGGCAGCAGCGTCCAGCGCGCTGGATCGGTCGTGGGGCGGAGCGGGTTCTGGGGACGCTTCTCGGCCACCGCGACGCCGCTGCGGCTGTGGGCGATGCGGGTGACCAGGCGCATCATCACCGGCACGCCGAAGCGCTCGGAGACGTCGTACGCCTCGCGGGTCATCTCGTAGGCTTGTTGCCCGTTGGCCGGCTCGTAGCAGGGAATGAGGGCGAAGTTGGCGTAGACGCGGCTGTCCTGCTCGTTCTGCGAGCTGTGCATGCCCGGGTCGTCGGCGGAGACGACCATGAAGCCGCCGTCGATGCCGGTCACCGCGCTGTTCATGAACGGGTCGGCCGCGACGTTGAGGCCCACGTGCTTGAAGGACACGAGCGCGCGCCGTCCGGCGTAGCTCATGCCCAGCGCCTCCTCGTAGGCGACCTTCTCGTTGGCGCTCCAGTTGTGGTGGACGCCGCCCTCGGTCACGGGCGGCCCGTGGGCAGTCTCCTTTTCTATGAACTCCAGGATCTCGGTCGCTGGGGTGCCAGGGTAGCTGAACGCGCCGGTGAGGCCGGCGTGGATGGCTCCGAGGGCCACGGCCTCGTCGCCGAGCAGGGGCCTATGCTCCATGATGCGGTACCTCCGAAGGAGGATTGCGGCGGGCAGCTTTAGCTCCGGGAGCCCGACCGCGTCGGTGAACTGCCGTACCCGAAGCGCTCTTCTTTACCAGAGAGCTGCGGCGCGGGCGACCGCTCTTGCGTCCGTCCGGTCTGGCCGCCTCCAGGGACCCTGTGAACGACCCCGTCCGGCTCGGGCGTCAGCGCCAACCCGGGCGGGTCGAAAGGCTGGCGACCGACGGCGCAGGTGTTGCTATGGTAGCGCTCCATGCTTCGCCGCGGAGCCCAGCTCGGCCAATACAAGATCGTCCGCTTTCTCGGCGAAGGCGGCATGGGTGAGGTCTACGAAGCGCTGCACGTCGAGCTGAACAAGCGCGTCGCCCTCAAGACCCTGCGGCCCGGCGTGGAGAACGGGCCCTCGGTGCGCGAGCGCTTCCTGCGCGAGGGCCGCGCGGCGGCGAGGCTGCGCCACCCCCACATCGTCGACGTCTACGACGCCGGCCAGGAGGAGGGTGCGGCCTTCCTGGTCATGGAGCTGCTCGAGGGCGAAGACCTCGCCGCGCTCCTGAAGCGGGAGAAGAAGCTCTCCCCCGAGCGCGCCGTGGACGTGCTGCTCCCGGTGATGGCCGCGGTCTCCAACGTCCACGACCAGGGCATCATCCACCGTGACCTGAAGCCCCAGAACATCTTCCTGGCGCGCGGGCCCTACGGCGAGCCGCAGCCCAAGGTGCTCGACTTCGGGATCAGCAAGCTGACGACGATGGACGCGAGCCTGACCAGCGCCGGAGAGGCGCTGGGCAGCCCCTTCTACATGTCCCCAGAGCAGGCCCGGGGCGTCGCCGAGGTCGACCACCGCACCGACCAGTTCTCGCTGGGCGTCATCGTCTACGAGGCGGTCTCGGCGGCCCGGCCCTTCGAGGCTCCCAACTTGATGGCGCTGCTCTTCGCCATCCAGAACACCCCCCCCGTCCCCCTGCTTGGGCGCGAGCCCGCGCTGCCTGCGGACTTCGGAGCGGTGGTGATGAAGGCCTTGGAGCGTGATCCCGCCGCCCGCTACCCCTCGGTCCACGAGCTCGGGCGCGCCCTGCTGCCCTTTGCTGGCGAGCGCTCCCGCATGCTGTGGGGCCCCCTCTTCGGCCAGCCCAAGCCCGAACCCGTCGTCGAACCCCAAGAGGGTCCGGCGACGGATCGGCCGGGCCCGGGAGCGAGCGGCAGCCCGCCTGCTCTCAAGCACGCGCCCGCAGAGACACCCCTGCCTGCCATCGACGAGGAGACCCGCCGTCCGGTGGGCAGCTTCAACCGCCGTCCCATCACCCCCGCCCAGCCCCAGCCGTCGCTGGCGCGCGCGGTCCCACCCGTCGTCCAGCCCCCTCGGCCGGCGCCTGCCAGGCCGGCTCCCAATGTTCAGCCTCGGCGACCGACCAGCTCGGCGCAGCGGGCGGTGAGCGCCCCCCCGCCCCCTCCCATCGGGCGGCAGGAGACGCCGCCCCTCCCGCGGCGCGACACTCCGCCGATGCCGAGCCCCCGCGTCGAGAGGGCCGCGCCGGTGCGGCGCTCGACGTCCCCGGCGGTGGAGAAGCCACGGCTCAGAAGCGCCGCTCCCGAGGCCCCGGCGCCGTCCGGCTCCACGGTGGTCCTGAAGATCTCCGACGCCAACGCGGTGGAGGTGGCCCGCACGTGGATCGAGGAGTCCCCGCGGCTGCTGATGCTCTGCGACGCCAAGGGCGAGACGCCGGAGAAGCGGGTGCCCCTGGTGCACGTGCTCGCTTCCACCAACGGGCTCATCGACGTCGTCATCATCGCCGACGAGAGCGGGAGCGGCTGGCGCGACCCGATGGGCGAGCTCTGCAAGCAGTACGCGCCCGATCGCTACGACGCGAAGAGCTCCTACCTCTTCTTCGAGCGCGGAGCGCTCGTCTCCTCCCTGCGCAAGGACCTCTGGAACCCATTGGCCGACGCCGAGAAGATCACCGACTTCCTCGCCGCCAAGGTGCCTGGGACGCAACGCTACAAGCGCCCCAAGGACGACTGAGGCGGCGGCGGCCCCCCCCTTTCCCCCCCCGCAAGCAGCCCCCCCCCCCCACGAGCCCGCCATGGCACTGGCCCAAGACGTCGTCCACTTCCTGCGCGAGGAGGCCCTGCGCCGCTTCCTCAAGTACGTGCAAGTCCACACCACCTCTGACGAGGACAGCGGCAAGCACCCCAGCTCCCAGCGCCAGCTCGAGCGGGCGAAACTGCTCAAGGGCGAGCTGGTCGAGCTCGGCCTGCAGGAGGTGGAGGTCGACGAGTTCTCGTACGTCTACGCCCGGCTCCCGGCGAGCCCCGGCGCGGGCCAGACCCCGGTGAGCTTCCTCGCTCACTTGGACACCTCGCCCGCCGTCTCTGGCGAGGGCGTCAAGCCCCTGCTGCGCGAGAAGTACGACGGTGGGCCGCTGCGCTTCCCCGACGACCCCGAGCTGGTGGTCGACCCCAAGGACTGCCCGGAGCTGAAGGCCCACGTGGGCGACACCCTGATCACCGCCTCGGGCAAGACGCTGCTCGGCGCCGACGACAAGGCGGGCATCGCGGAGATCATGGCGGGCCTGGCGGCGCTCAAGAGGTATCCGCAGCTGCAGCACCCCGAGCTGCGCATCTGCTTCACGCCCGACGAGGAGATCGGCGAGGGGACCGCCCAGATCCGCCTCGAGAAGCTGGGCAAGGTCGGCTACACCTTCGACGGCTCCATCCAGGGCGAGCTCGAGGACGAGTGCTTCGACGCCTGCTCCGCCAAGCTCAAGTTCACCGGGCTCTCGGTCCACCCGGGCATGGCCAAGAACAAGATGATCAACGCCGCGGCCATCGCCGCCCGCTTCGTCTCCCTGCTGCCGGAGTGGGCGACGCCCGAGCACACCGAGAAGCGCGAGGGCTTCTTCCATCTCACCCGCATGAGCGGCAACGAGAGCGAGGCCGACCTGCAGTTCATCGTGCGCGACTTCGAGCGCTCCAAGAACGGCGAGAAGGTCGTCCTGCTCGAGCGGCTGCGCGACTTCCTGCTCGCCCGCTACCCGGGCCTGAAGATCCAGCTCGACGTCAAGGAGCAGTACCACAACATGAAGGAGGCGCTGGACACCCGGCCCGAGGTGGTGGAGATGGCGCGCAAGGCCATCGAGATGGCCGGCATCCCGTTGCACCGCAACGCCATCCGCGGCGGCACCGACGGCGCCAAGCTCTCCTTCATGGGCTTGCCCACGCCCAACCTCTTCGCCGGGGGCGTCCTCTTCCATTCCAAGAAGGAGTGGATCGGCGTCTCCTCGCTGCAGAAGGCCGGCGAGGTCTTCGTCCACCTCTGCCACCTGTGGGCGGAGCAGAGGTAGGGCTTCAGACCCAGGCTTCGGACTTGAGGTGCTGCTTGACCTGAAGCCTGGGGTCTGGAGCCTGCAGCCGTGGCCGGCACCCTCGTTAATTCCGGCTTGGCCCGGTTAGGGGAGGCGAACATGTCAGAGGTCACCAGCACGCTGGTGGGCATGCAGGCCATCGATCCCGAGGAGCCGCAGGGGCCGGAGGCCGCCGAAGCGCAGGCGGCCTCGCCCCGGGCTGCCAAGCCGCCGCCCCGCCTGGCGCCGGTGACCCGTCCCCGGGTGGCCGATGAGCCGGCCTTCCTGCCCGAGCCTCCCCGCAGCATCGCCGCCACCGGGCTCTCGGCGAGCTACCTGGAGTCGCTCTGCCTCAAGCACCTGTTCCAGGCCGGCGACCTGCGCGGCTCGGAGATCGCCGCGCGGACCTGCCTGCCCGCGAGCATCATCGAGGAGGTGATGGAGCGGCTGCGCCGGATGCGGCTGGTGGACCTCAAGGGCTCGGGCGGTGCCGGCCTGGGCCGCAGCCAGATCATCTTCAGCATGACCGAGGCCGCCAAGGAGGTCTGCGACCTGTCGATGGAGCGCGATCGCTACGTGGGTCCGGCGCCGATCCCCTTCAAGTACTACCTGCAGGCGGTGGCGGCGCAGACGATTCGCGGCTCGAAGCTGCGGCGCGAGGACCTGGCGCCGCACTTCAGCGAGCTGGTGGTGGACGAGGCGGTCTTCGACTCCATCGGCCCGGCGATGAACAGCGGCAAGGCGCTCTTCTTCTATGGCCCTCCCGGCAACGGCAAGACCGCCATCTGCCAGCGCATGACCGGCTGCTTCGGCGGGGACGTCTTCGTGCCCCACGCGATCATCGTCGACGACTTCGTGATCAAGGTCTTCGACGAGACCCTCCACAAGCCGGTGCCGCGTGCCGAGGGAGGGCCGGCGCTCGATGAGCGCTGGGTGCGCTGCCGGCGCCCGATGGTGGTGGTGGGGGGCGAGCTGACCCTGGACGACCTCGACCTGAGCTACTCGCCGGACGTGAAGTACTACGAGGCGCCGTTCCAGCTCAAAGCCAACTGCGGGATGCTGCTCGTGGACGACTTCGGGCGGCAGAAGGTCTCGCCCGGGGACCTGCTCAACCGCTGGATCGTCCCGCTGGAGAGCGAGTTCGATTTCCTCACCATGCACACGGGCAAGAAGCTGCAGGTGCCCTTCGACGTGTTCGTGGTCTTCTCCACCAACCTCGATCCCGGCTCGCTGGTCGACGCCGCCTTCCTGCGGCGGGTGCGCTACAAGCTCGAGGTGCGGCGCCCGGACGCCAAGCAATTCGGGGCCATCTTCGCCGCCGAGTGCCAGAAGAAGGGCGTGCGCTACGACCCGCAGATGGTCGACTACCTCATCGCCAAGCACTACCTGGCCAGCCACCGACCCTTCAACGCCTGCGAGCCGCGCGACCTGCTGGGGCAGGTGATCGACCTGTGCGCCTATCGCGGGCACGAGCCGGGGATGACGCAGGAGATCCTCGACCGGGTGGTGGCCAACTACTTCGTGAAGTTCGACTGAGGCCGGAGGTGCAGATGGAGCTGACGCTGGAGGATCTCTGCCGCGACGAGTGGTGCCTGCCGGGCTCAAGGGAGATCCGGATGCGTTTCCGCAAGGACGGCTCCGGCTACTACGACCGCAAGGTGCCGGGGAAGCTCATCCACGAGAAGCTGCTCTTCAAGCTGGAGGATGTCCTGGCGATCAAGTTCGCGCGCGCCCGGGAATGGACCCACCTCGCTGCCAGCGTGCGTCCGGGTCGTGGACAACCTGGGGAGCGCATCGGCCAGCGCGAGCTGGTGCTCGAAGACGACCCTTACGCCAAGGCCGTCGAGGACCAGCCGAGCGGGGAGCTGGTGCTGCAGAGCGATGCCGGGGCGTGCCTGCCCAGCCAGTAGGAGCACCTGCAGCTGCTAGAAAGGTGGGGCCCTTCGTGAGTTCCTCGCGACGCGACTTCCTGCTCGGCGCCGGATGCCTCTTCGCCGCCGGGACGCGCCTGACGGCCTGCACTCCCAGCGCGCCCAGAGTGCAGTTCCTCGAGGTTCGCCTGGCGGAGCTGCCCGCACAGGGCGGGAAGGTCGTGAGCTTCAACGGAGTCCCTGTCGACGTGCGGCGCGGGCCCGATGGCGGTGTGGTCGCCTTCTCGCTCATCTGTACGCACCAGGGCTGCACCGTCGCTTGGTCTGAGAAGGACTTGGCGTTCGTGTGCCCGTGCCACGGCGGGAGCTACTCCGCGGACGGAAATCCCCTTCGCCAGCCCCCGGTGCGACCTCTCTTTCGGGTTCCGGCACGACTTGACGGCGACCGCGTCATCCTCGGGTCGTGAGGTTCGCCCGAAGCTGCTGATGTTGCGGGAGTTCTTCGCTGCGCGTCGGTGGGTCCCTCAGTCGAGAGCAGACCGCAGCCAGGGCTGATGAGCGCCTCCGTGCTCGAGACCTATGGACGAGAGGTCTCGCGCCCAAAGGTGTCGTCCGAGCCGAAGCCTCGACTTGGCCGGAGGGCCTCGTTATGGTCTTGCACCTTGAGCGCGCAGTGGGGCCATCTGAACGCCGCTGTCTCTCGGGGCCACGACCCGCAGGAACCAATCGGTCCTGCCAGTGAGGTCACCATGAGAGCCTTCTTCGTTCTGCTTCTTGCTGCCGTCGTGTCTGTTCCGGCAGCGGCGGCCTCCTCCCGTGGATTCCTCGAGAGCCTCCCCGGAGCCCAGGTTCATCTGCGTGCCGGGCGCTCCACTCCGTCGCTGGTCACGAATCTCGACGTCACGCTGCCCGTGGGCGATCGAGACGCCGCCATCGCGCGCCTGATCGTCGAGGGAGCCGACTTCTTCGGGTTCGACTCCGCGCTCTCGACGTTCCAGCCTGGCGAGCGGCCGACCACCTTCGGGAAGGTGGCCGTCCATCGCTTCGCTCAGCATCACCAGGGGCTGCCGGTGCTCGGCGCCGAGATCGCCGTCACCGTCGACGAGCGAGGCCGCATCCGGATGATGGCGGTCGGCGCCGAGCGCATCGGGCTGCTGCCCATCGACTTCCGCGTCACCGAGGCCGAGGCGGTGAAGGCCGCGCTCGCTCACGTCCGTCCTCGAAAGTGGTCGGGGCAGATCAAGTCCGCGCGCAAGGCCATCGCCGAGGCCGGCGACGGCTTCCGGGCGGTGTGGGAGGTGCGCTTCGCCTCCGCGGCTCCCATCGGTGCCTGGCGCGTCCTGGTGGATGCCGAGGAGCCGGTGGTGCACGAGGCCGCCAATCACTTCATGAACCTCAACCAGGGGCTCGTCTATCCGAACAGCCCCGAGGTCGACCACAACACCACGACCCAGGTCACGCTCACCAACCTCACCTCCACCACCCGGCTCACCGGGGCGAGCGTGCAGATGTTCAGCGACTGCATCCCTGCGGCCATGGGGGGTGACTGCGGCCCGTCGGATCGCGTCTCCCTCGCCGACTCCAACGGCGACTACCTCATCGCCCCCAACGAGGGCAGCGTCAGCGACGGCTTTGCCGAGGTCCACACCTACCACCACCTCGAGCAGATGCACGCCTGGTTCAAGGCCAACAACTTCAACGGTCTCGACTTCGTGATGGACGTGGGGGTGAACTACGCCAACGACAATTGGGGCACGGGGATGAACTGCAACGCCGGCTATGGCGAGAACGCGATCATCGTCGGCCTGTGCGACCTGAGCCTGCTGGGGAAGAGGGGCTGGGTGAACTTCGCCTACGACTCCTTGAGCGTGATGCACGAGTACACCCATGGCGCGGTGGACCACAGCGCCGCCTTCGTCCGCTACAAGATCGACGACTGGGGCCTGGTGGCGCAGCAGATGGGCCTGCACGAGGGCTTCGCCGACTTCTTCCCGGCGATGGTCCTGGACGATCCGAAGATCGGCCGGCACGTGGGCCCGAAGACCGGGACGGGGGAGTACTTCCGCAACCTCGAGGACGTGCGCACCTGTCCCGACCACGTGGTGGGCGAGTCGCATGACGACGGGCAGA
>JACRCT010000827.1 GCA_016218885.1 Deltaproteobacteria bacterium
GAGCCGGCGACTTTGTAGGTCACGACCACGCCGTCGCCACAGCTTGGGGTAGGTTGCGCGATTCGAGGCACCGCGAGGACAAAGACATTGCCATTCTTCGGGGCAGTCCAAGCAAGGCGGGCGCCACGGGTCGCACCCGGCGACATGTCGGCCAAGGATCCTGGCCCAGGGCGAAGGATTCGATTGTAGGTGTCGGCTGGGTCTTGCCACCAGCTTCCGTTCCAGACGAGTGCATCGGACTGGGTGGTGTAGTAGCTCCAGCCGCGCGATCCTTGCGTGGCAGAGTAGTCCTTGGACGCGCGATAGAAATCCGCTCCCAAGTCGACCAGGTAGACCGTCCATTTATAGAGCGCCGCGTAGAAGGGCAACACGTTGTCCCTCGATTTGCGACAGATGACGTTCATCCCATGGGCCACCGTTGCATTCGTGTAGCTCTCAGGGTCCGTGAGGCTGCAGTACTGGTATCCCGAGTTCTCGGCGTTGGTGGCGCCGGGCTCGTTGGCGATTGAGCCGGCCAGGGTCCACGGGCCATCCGGCGTCGCGAATTCGTACAGGTTGACGTAGGTATTGGCGCCTCCCCAATTGATCGACGTCAACAAGGCATAGAACTTCCCTGTGTAGGAGCTGTACACGGCGTGAGTGTGGCTCACGCCGAATACTCCGGTGGGGAAGACCGGCAGCGCCTGGATGTTCGTGTCCCAACCGCTGGGGGTCTTCTTCCGCCACAGGTTGGCGCCGGTATTGCCGGCGCGAGCGGCGGCAAGGACGCTCGCAACATTGGCCTTGGACACGGCCAGTCCTTCCCTCACGCCGCTGTAGTCGTTGTACCAGACATAGAAATCGCCGTTGTGAACGACATAGGGCGTACCGACGATGTTCTGACGGCGGACGTCTCCGCTATCCACGTGCGGGACGGCGATCCGTCCCAGGTATCTCCACGTGTGGCCACTGTCCGCCGAGTAGGCCAGGCCGACGCGGCACCTTCCCTCCCAGATGGCTGTGGTGAACCCCGTGTACCCCGCGTTCTCCTCGTGGATGAACGCGAGCCGTTCCGCGCCGCCCGCATTGTAGATGCTGGTGAACCAGAGCTGGACGACGTCGGTCAGCCCGGGGCCGAAGGAGGTGAACGCGTAGGCGCCGGTCATTTGGTCGACGCAGAATCCGCCCGAGTCGCGTTGACACGTCGGCTTCGCCCAAAGGACCGCGGCGTACGGGCTGTGTTGCGGTCCCTGAGTCAAGACGTGCCTGACCGTGTCAGGAAGGGTGAACGACGTCTTGGAGTGGGAATTGATCCAGTAGTCGTTCCCGAGCGGATTGATGGGGGCGTCCAGAATGGTGTCCGCGGCCGCGCCGGCGGTCATCGCCGCGTTGCTCGCCGCCAGGTAGGGGGAGACCACCATGCCCGGTGTCAGCGTGAGAGGTTGCGAGATGCCCGCATCGCGCGCCACCCCGACGTCCGCGCCCGCGTGGCCCACATCTGGCTGCGCCACTCCGACGTCCTCTCCCAGATGGCCAGCATCCGCCTGCGCCACCCCGGCGTCCGCTCCCGGATGGCCAGCATCCGCCGGTGTCCCTCCGACGTCCGCCCCCGGATCGCCAACATCTGGCTTCGAGTCGCCGTTCGCATCCGGTCCGGGGACGCTCCCTCCATCCTCGACCCCGGCGTCGGCTTCGCCTCCATCGGGCCGGAAGAGGCTCGCCGCGTCGGTCAAATGGATGTCGCCGCCCGCGTCTCGAGGTCGTGGGCGTGCGGCGTCTTGCGTCGGCGTCGCCCCAGTTCCGCTGCAGCCGATGGTCAGCAGGACGATAGGCAGGAAGGCACCTCCTCTGAGACCAGTCATTGGGGCCTTCCCAGCGAATCTCGAGAATGGGTTCTCGACCTTGTGCGCGCTGCCTTCCCTGCGTCCTTGGTCACGTTTCCGTCCTCTTGCATCGCCGGACAGCCAGCCGGGTTTCGGGGAGATCTCCAGGACCAGCTGTGAGCCAGCGCCCCCAGACCGGCGGCGCAGTCGTAGGCCGGCGCCCACAGGCGAAGGCATCAGGACGCCGTGAACGACAACCTCGACGCCTTGGGGTTCGCCGACCGCGTCAGCTCCTTCGCAGGCGAGCCGCCCGTACCCAAGACCGTCCCTTGCGGCTCTCAAGGAACCAGGGTCACGAGCCTGGGATTGGCCGTCAGGTCGATGAAGACCGCGCCATCCACCACGTCCGCGCTCGTGCTCGGAGTCTGCCCCTGCGCGTCGGGGACCAACTCCTGCACCTTCACCTTGGAGGCCGACAGGCCGGTGAGGCTCGCCTGGACGCTGCCCCCCTCCGACCAGACGACGAATACCGGGCCGGCGGCGGTCTCGATACGTTCCACACCCGCGGACAGCTCGGTGGCCCCGGTGATGTCCTGCAGCGCCTTGGCCAGCAGACCGAAGGTGGTGTAGGCCTTCTTGGCGGTGCCTGCCGCGATCCCCTGGCTCGTCTCCGAGCCGATGCCGTTGTAGACCAGCCCCATGCTGTCGAAGAGGCCGGCGATGCCATCGGCCTCGACCGCCTCCACCAGCGTCCAGAGATAGATCCGCTCGACCCCGGAGCGGGCCATCCATGAGACCAGCTTGGGCAGGTCGCGCGCCTGCTCTTCTTCGGTGCGCGGGCCGAGCTGCGGGCTCGGCGGGTCGCCGGTGTACAGCCCGGTCTCGGTGCACCACAGGGCCACCTCGTCCATCCCGTACTTGTGGAGGATGGCGCGATAGCTCGACGCCGCGCTGGCGATCTCGTCCGAGCGCGGGGCTTCCTTGTAGTAGTGGAAGTCGAAGATGTCGAAGGCCTTCCCGGTGTACGAGCCCGAGGCGATGGCCGAGACGTAGCCGTCGAACAGCTGGTAGTTGGCCGACGAGCTGTCGTACTGGTTGCTGATGCCGGCCAGGGCGATGCGGCAGTCGGGGCAGGCGGCGCGGATGAGCGGCTGTGCGCGCAGGAAGAAGGCCGGGTAGAGCGCAGGGTCCTTCCACAGAAGGTCGGGCTCGTTGCCCAGCTGCCAGACGCGAATGGCGGGATGCGCCTTGACCAGCGCCGTCAGCGCCGCGTCGAACTGGGCGTCGAGCGCCTCGAACGGACCCGCCGGGTTGACCCACCCGTAGACGTCGGCCCCGGCGGCCTCGAGCCTGGCCACCACGCCCTCGACGGCGAACTGGCCTTGGCCGGCATAGAAGATGTGGCCCCGCGCCATCGGCGCAGAGAGAGCGCCCATTCGCGAGACCATGTCGTCCTGATAGGCCTGCTGCGACGCGTAGCCCATCGCGGTGAGGAAGGGCTGGGCGGCCGCCGAGTCGCGGGGAAGGCTCGCGACGCCGGAGAAGCCCATCAGGTGCGCGCTGATCACCGCGGCATCCAGGACTGTGGCGCCGGCATCGGCGGTGGCTTCTGCATCGGCGTCGCCCTGCTCCGGAGCCAAGGAGCACGCTGCGAACAGGACAGCGAAGGCTGTCAAGAATGGCTTCATGGAAGGCCTCAGGATCCGCGGGTTCTTGGGAACACGGCTGCAAGGAAGGCGCCATCGAGAGCGCTCAGGTACGCACTCCCGAGACCTGTAGGCCGCAGCCCACGGGCGGGCGCCGCTTCCCCCATCGCCCCCAACACCCTGGCCCAGTGGACGGTGAGGGACGCTCCAGCACCTCGGGCGAGGCTCCAGCCAAAGAGCGGGACCGGCTCGAGCGCTCCCCGGAGCATCTATGCGCCGCACATCTGGACGTGAGAGGCCCAGCACCTCCAGCGGCTCGCGATGGAGGAAGACCGAAGGGCGCCTCGGGGAAGGCCGCGCGCACCAGGGCCATCTCAACCCTGCGTGCCGCCGCGAGTCTCTGCCGCAGCGGCAGGCAGCTCGTCCTTCATCTCGTACTGCAGGTCCGTCTCGCTGCAGTCCCGGAAACCGAGTCGGAGATAGAGGTTTCGCGCCCGGTTCCACTTGAAGACTCGAAGGGCGAACGGCACTCCGAGCGCCGCCGCCTCGCGCTGCAGATCGTGCAGGACGCGGCCGCCGTAGCCGCGGCAGCGCAGCTGGGGCAGGATGGCGAAGTCCACGCCGAAGAGCCGCACGGGCTGGCGATCCACGACGACCCGACCGATGGGCTGGCCATCGAGCAGGATCACGCGGTGCTCGGCGTTCGGAAAGGTCTCCGCCCGGCTGGCCTGCTCCAGGCGCCACTGGTCGGCTATCAGGGCTTCGAGCTGGGCCGGCGGCAGGTTCAGGGGGGCGAACTCTTCGGCCCGCGTGGCCAGGTAGAGCTTCCAGAGAAAGTCCGCGTCCGCGTCCGTCTTCGCGCGCACGGCGAGGGGCGGGCCGCTCGAGCTGCGGGTGCCGGGGGCTTCGGGGATGAGGCGGAAGGGGCTCGGATCCATGCCCTGCGCTCCTTGGATGAGGCAGGCACCGTACAGGAGCCTCTTCGAAGGGTCGAGCGACGGTGTCCGAGCCACGACCTTTTGAGTGATCCCGCCGTGGATCGGTCCGACCCGAGTGGCTCCGAGTCGCGGTCCCGGTGGTCTGCCCGGGCAGACCAGCACCAGAAGCCGAACCCGGAAAGAGCCTGGGCGGCAGCCGCTCCTAGCTGAAGACCGCCTGGTAGCACCGCCCCTCGACGTCGGGGCCGATGTCCGAAAAGAAGGGGGCGAGGCGTCCCAGGGCCGGGTGCGACAGCCCGTAGATCCCCTGGGGAGCTGAGGTTCCCGCCGGGGCACGCACGATGATCGAGAAGGGGTTTCGCGACGCGCTGGGCCGGCGGTGGGCGGCCCGCTCGGTCACGTCCAAGAGGAGCACGGAGATCGTCCGCTCGGGGCCGAGCTCGAAGGCGAAGGACTCCCCCTGCAACGGGCGGAAGTCATCGGCCGTCACGTTTCCCAGGGTCTTGGGCTCCGCGGGCATCGGGTTCAGGAGCGGAGGCTGACGTGAACCTTGCCGTCAGGGAAGAAGGCGAGCCAGGCCGGAGCTCCGCCGTCGGGACGGGTGCGGCGGACGAAGCGGCCGCCGGCGTCGAAGACGTGTACCCAGCCGCCCAGGGAGTCGGCGACCCAGGACTGGCCAGCGCCGTCAAACCGCACGCAGCACGGCGCGAGCAGCAGCCCCTCCTCCTTGCCCCAGCCACCATAGCTGGCCTGGTGGCGCCCTTCGGGAGAGAAGACCTGGATGCGAGAGTTGCCGAGGTCGGCCACGTGAAGCAAGCCGTCGGGAGCGATGGCGACGCTGACCGGCCCGTTCAGGTCTGCCGGACCTGCGCCCAGCGCGCCGAAGCGTGCCCGCGAGCGGCCTTCCCCGTCGAACACCTGCACCCGATGGTTGAACGTGTCCGCCACCACCAGCAGGTCGCCGTGCTCGGCGATGTCGCGCGGCGCACGGAGCCCGGCAGGACCGCTCCCCGACTCGCCGAAGGTGCGACCGGCCGTACCATCTGCGCCATAGGCCCGAACGCGATCGGCGCCCCACTCCAAGACATGAAGGCGGCCGTCGCCCGATTCGGAGAGCGATACCGGAGCCTGCAGCTCGCCGCCCAAGGTGCCCATCGAGGCCCCGTCGGGAGAGCGCAGCTCTACCCGGTTGGCCTCGGCGATCACGTCGTAGAGATTGCCCCGGCGGTCGATGAAACGCCTGGCCGGCAGCGCTTGCGCCGACGGCTTGGCGGAGCTGGGCTTCGGCACTGCGGGAGAAGTTGGCTGGGGTGAATACCATTGGTGGCGCACCAATCCCGTGAGGGCGACCGATGCCCCGCCAAGAAGCGCCAGCTCGAGAAAGTCGCGCCGTTTCACGGTGACCTCGCCTAATTACGCGACGGGAAGATGCCTTCCGTCGCGATGCAATACGACATGGTCAGGAAGGGCTCCATCCGCGGCACCGGTAGGCCAGACCCGGCGGGCTGCGTCGCGGCCATGGCCGTGTCGGAGGGAAGCCCGTACGAGCCGCCGACCGCGGGAGCCGCGCCCGCGGGGCTGTCTGCCAGAGCGGTGGCGCTGCTGCCGCTCATCGAGTGGAGGTGCGGTGGCAGGTGGGCGGTGACGAGCGCCATCGATTCGGTGCCGGCAGACTCCCCCATGTCGCGGGGCGAGAGCCCGGGCCCCTGTCCCTGGCCCATCGGCATTCGACCCCGTAGATCCGGCAGGGCGAAGGTCGTCACGCCGTCGCCACCAAAGGTGGTCCCCAGCAGCGCGAAGAGGGCGGTGTTCTGCGCGATGGACTGGAGCTGCCCGCTGCAGAACGCATAGCCGCGCGGAGCGAAATTGAAGCCCACGAGGATGATCTGGCCGATGAAGGGTTCTGCCATGGTCGTCTCCGCTCTCCGCTACCACGGGCCCACGCGAGTCCGCGCCGGGCTGCCCAGCTTGGAGGAATCTGCCTTCAGTTGCGTGACGGGAAGATGCCCGCAATCGCGATGCAGTAGTTGAGCACCAGGTACGGCGGCATGCTCGGCACTGGAGAACCTGACCCGCTGGGCTGGGTCGCGGCCATGGCCGTGTCGGCCGGAAGACCGTACGCACCGCCGACCGCCGGCGCCGCGCCCGCAGGGCTGTCAGCCAACGCCGGGGCGCTGCTGCCCGTCATCGCGTGGTTGTGAGACGGCAGCTGGCTGGTCAGGAGGGTCACCGACTCGGAGCCAGCCATTTCCCCCATGGTGCGGTTCGCGAGGCCAGGCCCCTGTCCCTGATGAATGGGGACGCGCCCGCGCAGATCTGGCAGCGCGAAGGTCGTCCTGCCGTCGCCGCCGTAGGTCGTCCCCAGCAGCGAGAAGAGGGCGGTGTTCTGCGCGATGGACATGATCTGCCCGCTGCAAAACGCGTAGCTGCGTGGGGCGAAGTTGAAGCCCACGAGAATGATCTGGCCGATGAATGGTTCCGTCATGATCGTCTCCTCACACGGTCCGGGAGTCCGGCTGGTTCAATGCTCTGCCCGAAGGCAATCGGTGCGGGCGGTGGAAGTTACGGCAGGACCAGCGGCGGCGTGATGGTGGTCGGCAGACCCACGGCAGTCGCGGTGGTCGCGGTGAGCTGCCAGCCGTAGAACGTGTTGCCAGGGATGCTGAAGGTGAGGCAGCCCGGGTTCTCGACGGCCACTTGCGAAATCGTCGTCGCGGTGAAATAGCCGTTGGTGGGCGTGCCCGAGGGAATATAGAGCGCGCTCGCCTTGGCCGAGCGGACCACGGTCTTCGCGGTGAGGGTCTTGGCGCTGTTGCCGGCGTTGAGGTAGGCGGTGCCCGTGCAGCCGGCAGTGCTCCACCAGATCTGCGCCGGGGCAACCACGCCGTCCCAGCCGATGGTGACCTGGTAATGAGCCGAGGTGACCACTGTGACACCCTTGTTCGAGGAGGCGACCAGGTGCCCAAGCACTTGGCCTGCCGAATCGGTGACCTCATCCGAGGGACCGGCAGGGCCCGCGGGCCCCACTGCGCCGGTCGCGCCGGTCGGGCCCGTCAATCCAATGGGGCCCTGGACTCCTTGGGGACCCTGGGGCCCTTGCGATCCTTGCGGCCCCTGAGGTCCCATCGGGCCAACCGCACCCGTTGCTCCCTGTGGCCCAGCCGCGCCCACGGGTCCAACAGGGCCTACCGGTCCGGTCGGTCCAACTGCACCCGTTGCTCCCTGAGGCCCAGCCGCGCCCACGGGACCTGCCGGACCCGTCAATCCCATCGGACCCGTCGGTCCGGCGGCCCCCACCTCGCCTGCCGGGCCCTGGCTTCCCTGCGGACCGGTCACCCCATTGCAGGCGTAGGTCGTTCCAATCGCGGACGTGAACTCGGTGCCGCCGAAGGGGCAGTTGGCGTCGCCGGCGGCGAGCGTCGTACCCGTCACCGACACCCCTGCCGGACCCTGCGCTCCGATCACGCCCGGTTCGCCGTTGCAGGCATAGGTGATTCCGTTGGCAGAGGTGAACTGGCTGCCTCCAAAGGGGCACCCGGAGCTGCCCAGCGCGAGCGTCGCGCCGGTCACCGACTGGCCGGGATCGCCGGTCGGCCCCGCCGGCCCTGCCGGGCCTTCCGGTCC
>JACRCT010000815.1 GCA_016218885.1 Deltaproteobacteria bacterium
GGGGCCCCACCGCCAGCCACTCGCGCACCGAGAGGTCCCTCAGGCCGCGATTCTCGGGGTGGCGCACCGGCCCCAGCATCACCTGCTGGTACATGCGCAGCATGTAGACCGCGCCCAGCACCACGCCGGTGGCGGCGATGGTCGCCAGAGCGACGGTGCTCACGTAGGGCAGCACCACGCCCTGCGGCGGAGGCACCGGGGGATCGAATGGAGCGGTGAAGGTGCCGGCGAGGATCAGGAACTCGCCGATGAAGCCGTTGGTCCCCGGCAGACCGATGGAGGAGAGCAGGATCACCAGGAAGACGCCGGCGAACATGGGGGTGACCTTGGCGATGCCGCCGTAGTCGGCGATGGCGCGGGTATGGGTGCGCTCGTAGACGATGCCGATGAGGAGGAACAGCGCTCCGGTGGAGACGCCGTGGTTGAGCATCTGGTACAGCGCGCCGGTGGAGGCTTCGACGCTGATGGCCATCACCCCCAGCATCACGAAGCCCAGGTGCGCCACCGAGGAGTAGGCCACCAGCTTCTTCATGTCCTTCTGCACGTAGGACATGAGCGAGCCATAGACGATGCCGATGACCGCGAGGACCGCCAGCGCCGGCCGGTAGTAGGCGGCGGCGTCGGGGAAGAAGGGCACCGCGAAGCGCACGAAGCCGAAGACGCCCATCTTCAAGAGCACGCCCGCGAGGATGATCGACCCCGCGGCGGGCGCCTCGACGTGCGCGTCGGGCAGCCAGGTGTGCAAGGGGAACATCGGGACCTTCACCGCGAACGCCAGCGCGAACGCGAGGAAGAGCCACTTGCGCGCCTCCCAGGTCAGGGTCTCGGGCCGTCCCAGCGCCGCGAGGATGGTCTGGTAGTCGAAGCTGCGCTCCCCGGCGGCGCCGGTCTTCACGTACAGGTAGAGGATGGCCACCAGCATCAGCACCGAGGCGGCGAAGGTGTAGAGGAAGAACTTCACCGCGGCGTAGATGCGGTTGTCCGAGCCCCACACGCCGATGAGCAGGTACATCGGCACCAGCATCGCCTCCCAGAACACGTAGAAGAGCGCCAGGTCGAGGGCGCAGAAGGCGCCGAGCATCGCGGTCTGCAGCGCCAGCAGCGAGATGCACAGCTCCTTGACCCGCTCCTGGATCGCGCTCCAGGTGGAGAGCAGGGCGATGGGGCCCAGAAAGCCGGTGAGCAGCATCAGCGAGACGGCCATCCCGTCCACGCCGAGCCGGTAGCCGATGCCCAGCGTGCGCACCCAGGGCTTGTCGACCGTGAACTGGAACTCGGCGCCCCCCGGGTCGTAGGCCAGGAAGAGCGCCAGGGTGAGCCCGAAGGAGATCAGCATCGCCACCAGGGTGGCGACGCGCAGCTGCCCCTTCTCGGACCCGGGCAGCAGCAGCACCGGCACCGCCAAGGCGAGCGGGGCGAAGACGACGAGGGTGAGGAGGTAGTCGCTCATGTCAGGGCCCAGACGATGGCCACCACGGCCACGGCGATGACGGCGGCGTAGCGCTGCGCGTCACCGTTCTGAAGCAACCGCAGCAGCCGACCCGCGCTCTGGGTCACCATCGTGGTGCCGCGGATGGCCACCGTCTCGATGAGCGCCTGGTCCACCACCACATGCAGGAGGTTGGCGAGGCGGTTGAGAGGCCAGACGACGAGGGCGTCGTAGATCTCGTCCACGTAGAACTTGTGGGCGAAGGCGTCGTAGACCGCGTTGCCGGGCCTGAGCACCCGCCCCACCGGGACGATCCCCCCGCGGAGGTAGAGCCAGAAGGCGATTCCCAGCCCGAGCCAGGCCACACCCAGAGCGACCAGGAAACCGGAGAGGTTCACCTGGAGGAAGGGAGCCAAGGCGGAGTACCAGCTCGCGCCCGCGAAGGTCGAGGCCTCGGTCCCCAGGCGCGCCTGGGCGACGCCGAAGACGGCCTGGGTGAAGTTGTCGAACACCACCTGGTAGCCGCTGCGCGCGGCGACGAGGGGCAGGCCCCAGACGAGCCCCACCACCGAGCCCAGCGCCAGGACCCACAGGGCGAACTTGATGGCGCCCCCGGACTCCTCGGCGTGTGCCGCCTTCTCGCTGCGCGGCTCGCCGGCGAAGACCAGGAAGTAGAGGCGGAACATGTAGAAGGCGGTGCCCAGCGCAGCCAGCGTGCCCACCGCATAGACCGTGGGCCCCACCCAGGCGAATCCGGCGATCTTCGCCTCGTGCGCGAAGTGCAGCAGCAGGTCCTTGGAGAAGAAGCCCGACAACGGGGCCACGCCGGTGATGGCCAGGGTGCCGATGAGGAAGGTGAAGCCGGTGGTGCTCATCCGCTGGCGAAGCCCGCCCATGGCGCGGATGTCCTGCTCGTGATGGCAGCCCAGGATCACCGAGCCCGCCCCCAAAAAGAGCAGGGCCTTGAAGAAGGCGTGTGTGACCAGGTGGAAGATGGCCTGCCAAAAGGCCCCGATGCCCACCCCGATCATCATGAAGCCCAGCTGCGAGACGGTGGAGTAGGCGAGCACCTTCTTGATGTCGTTCTGGGCGAAGCCCATCAGCGCCGCGAAGAGCGCGGTGAAGGCCCCCACGCAGGTCACCACCGCCATCGCCGTGGGCGAGAGGGCGAAGAAGAGCGACATGCGGGCCACCACGTAGACCCCGGCGGTCACCATCGTCGCCGCGTGGATGAGGGCCGAGACCGGCGTCGGGCCCGCCATGGCGTCGGGGAGCCACACGTAGAGCGGCACCTGCGCGCTCTTGCCGGTGGCGCCCACGAACAGCAGCAGGCAGGCCAGCGTGATGCCCTGCCCCCAGGTCAGCTGCAGCGTGCCCATCACCCCCGAGGGCACCGTCGCGCCCAGGGCGTCGGGGGCGATGCCCCGGCCCACGCCGAGAAGGCCCTGTGCTCCCGCGAAGTTGTTGATCTGCGTGGTCCCGAAGAGGGCGATGAGGGTGAAGATGCCCAGCAGGAACCCGAAGTCGCCGATCCTGTTCACCACGAAGGCCTTCTTGCCGGCCTTGGCCTTGTCCATGTCCTCGTACCAGAACCCGATCAGGAGATA
>JACRCT010000823.1 GCA_016218885.1 Deltaproteobacteria bacterium
GCAAGCAGCTTGCCTGGCACCACGGGCTGCAGCGACGAGCGCCACGGCCGGGGCCCCCTCCGATGTGGGTCATCTCCTCGGGAAAGCCCGAGGGCGCGATGGTCGGCCTGGGCTTCGTCCCGCGCGCGTCCTGGTCGCTGGGGGTGTATGCCCTGCCCGAGGCGTGGGGCGTCTTCCTGGTCGTCCTCAGCGAGTTGCCTCGAGTTCGCGAAACGCTCATCCTGAGGCTGATGGGCTCGGGCAAGGTGTTGAGAGAGGCGATCGAGGATCTCAAGGCGCTGCCTGCTGATGCGCCGGAGCGGCAGGTGATCGAGCCGTTGTTGGTTCGTATGCAAGTCGAGATTCGGGCTGCCCCGCGCCCGAGGACCGATGACGAGGAGGACTTCGTGATGAACTCCCAAGAGCTGATGGAGCAGTTCCAGAGCAAGCTACGAGACGAGGGACGTGAGGAGGGGCTGGAGGAGGGGCTGCGACGGGGCTTGCTTGCCGCCTATGCGGCGAGATTCGGTGTAGCGCCCGGTCCCCTCGCCAAGGCACTCCAGGCCACCCGCGACCCAACCCGCCTCATTGGCCTGGCGGCTCTCTTCGCGACCGGTACCCCTGAGCAGATCGCTGGTGAGCTTGGAGTCAAGCTGCACTGAGTCAAGGCCTTGGCCTGCCCCTTCCGGCGGGCGTCCACCAGCCTGGCCGCCTTGGCGCCCCGTCCTGCTTGGCGTTGAGCGCCAGGCTGACCTCCTGCTCGCCGTCGCCCAGGATCGACACCTCCACAGAGGGAGGCCAGTAGTCAGGCGAAGAGCCCGGCGTGGGCCGCAAACCTTGCAGAGGCGCAACAGGGAGCAGTTGTAGTCAGTGCTGGCGCTCACAGCTCCAAGCCCACCTGCACGCCAGGCGCCCAGATCCACTTGCGGGACCTGTCGATGAGAAGCGAGCCCGCCGCCGCCTCGACCGCTGCCCGCAGGGCGAATGGACCCACCACCCAGCGCACCCCTGCCGACACCCGGCCGCCAAAGCCCAACGGATCACCACCGGTCTGCTGAGCCCTCACCACCATCACCAGCATCCACCCTCCCGCCACCTCGGGGAATGGAGCGATCTGCCCCGAGCCTTGCCAGCCTCCGAGCACCTGGGCCGAGACCGTGTGCAGGGTCCCGTTCAGCCAGGCACCAGGGGCAACGTCGTACCCCGCCGCAA
This sequence comes from Deltaproteobacteria bacterium, assembly GCA_016218885.1. Classification (GTDB taxonomy): domain Bacteria; phylum Myxococcota; class Myxococcia; order Myxococcales; family UBA5297; genus JACRCT01. The sequence continues at coordinate 1,192 of JACRCT010000823.1, forward strand.
CTCCGAGCTGCAGCCCGGTAGGCCAAGCCCGCCAGACAAGCCGTGCCCCGACCGCGGGAACCCCTCCTCCGAGCCGAGCCCCTCCGACCGTCGCCCCGACCTCCAGCCCCAGCAGCCTGCTGCTGGCCTGCGCCTCCACCGCCACTCCCTGCGTCGTCGCCACCGGCGCCTCGAAGGCGACCGACACCAGATCCGCGGACGCGATGTAGCCGTCGTAGAACGGCCGGCCATAGGCCACCGCGAAGAAGCCCTGCGCCAGGCTGCGCTCCTGCGGTCCGCGCTGCGCCAGCTCCACCCCGCGCAGCGGCGGCGGCTCCTTGAGCTGGGAGGGCGCCACCCGCACCTCGCCCTCCGGCGCCCGCAGCCAATACGCCTCGCGCACCGGCAGCACCACCCGCATCGCCTCCGCGGTGTAGCGATGCAGATCCACCAGGCGCATCCCCTGGTCGTCCTCCACCGAGAGGCGTGTGAATCCCCGTCCGACGCTCCAGGCGAGCTCCGGTCCCTGGGGAGCGGGACCAACCCACGGGCGGTGCGGATCCTACGCCGGCGCGGGGCTCGGCTTTCTCCTGGACCCAACCGGGCACGGCATCGGGACCTTCTCGAGCCGACAGCGCACTTCAGAAGGCGCCCCCGTACTGCCATTGGGAGATCTGCGGCGGCGGCCGCGGTAGCCCGGACGATTCAGGGCTTCGTTCTGCGCTGAACCGGGCGGTTGCCGGTTCGCTCGCGCTCACCGCCGCCCCCTTTGCCCTTCAAGGATAGGCGCTCCCCGCGCTGGCGCTTGGGCTACGGGCCGCGGCGGGGCTCGGGCACAGGTCTCGCGGCCGATCGCAGAAACATTTGGCAATTACAGGCACTTGCCGACCATAGATCGGGCCATGTCGGACCCCTCCTGTAACCTTGTTCAGTATGAAGGCACTGCAATCCATCCCGCAGGGTTTCGTCCATTCCGAGCCCTGGCCCGCCCACCCTCGAGTCGAGGTCCGCTCGGCCCGCAGCAATGACGTCCTGGTTCCAATAGGCGCCGCCGGGGCCCGCTGCTGGGCCCTCAACCCCTACTCCGGTTGCGAGTTCGCCTGCGTGGGTTGCCGCGCGCGCTCACAGGTCCCGTTCCGCGATGCCGACCCGCGTCTGTTCGAGCGCGACATCCACGTGCGCGCCAATGCCGTCGAAGCCGTCACCCGCATCCTCAAGGACGGCGTGCTCGAACGATCGCCCCTGGTCCTGGGGACCAGCTGCGATCCCTGGCAACCCGCCGAGCAGAAGACGCAGGCCACGCGCGCCGTCCTCGACGTCCTGGCACGTTGGGGCAGCGTCGATCTGCGTGCCCAGACCCGCAGCACCCTCATCCCGCGCGACTCCGACCTGCTGGCAGCCATCGCTCGCAGAGGCCGCGTCTCCGTCAGCTTCTCCATCCCCACCCTGGACCTGCGTCTGTCCCGGCTCCTCGAGCCGCTGGCTCCCTCTCCAGATCGACGGCTGGTCTCCTTGGAGACCCTGGCCCGCGCCGGGATCCGAGTGGGGATCATCGTCGCCCCCGTGCTCCATGGCATCAGCGACTCGCCCCAGATGCTCGAGCGACTGCTGCGCCGTGCCCGCGACGCCGGCGCCTCGTACGCGACCGCCCTCCCGCTTTCCATGGCGCCTGCTGCCCGTGCCCGCATCGTCGGCTTCGTGTCTCACTTCGATCCCGAGCTCGCCACCCGCTACGACATGCTGCTCTCGCGCGGCGTGGAGTCGGACCAGGGCTTCGCCGGCCGGCTCGAGGGCTCCTTCGCCGAGATCTGCCATCGCCTGGCCCTGCACCACGCCCCGCCCACCGGGTCTCCTCGTCGCAGCCCCCAGCCCGACCCCGGCTCCGCCCCACGCCAGCTCTCCCTGTTCTAGCGAAGAGGTTACCGGGGGAGCTTGTCGGGCAAACGGGGGAGGGAGCGGGGCACGGTCGGTCTCACCGCCGGCTGAAAGGCGGCGGCTACGCAACCGAAGGCCGCCTTCGCGGGCTGCCCTGAGGTGGCTCGCGCCGCGGTGATGGACCCTGCTTTTCGATGATGCGATTCACCCCCCCGTTCGAGCCATTTTGGGTTGAGACCAGGCGCGCAGCCCCTTAATCCTCTTCGAGTGGACAGGCCCGCGCCTGGATCGCTCTGGCGGCGTTGACTTCACTGACCTCGCCAGCCAGATTGCCGCCTGTCTCTGGGATTGTTCGTCATGTGGAGCACCATCGGCCGATCGCCGCAGGTGCGTAGGTGGAGCAGCGAGCTTCTTCCGACGAGAAGGGCGCGCGAGCAGGACGGAACTCGAGTCCACGAATGACACGCTACCTGTTCCCCCGCTGGTCCAACCATGTGCTCCGGTGGGTCGTCTTTTTTGGCCTCGGTCCCCTCGCCACCGCGGTGGTGGTGGCGCTCTGGTACTACGGGACCAACAAGCATCTCGAGGTCGGCTACCAACCGGTCCAACCCGTGGACTACAGCCACAAGCTGCACGCGGGCGACCTGGGCATGGACTGTCGATACTGCCATTCCACGGTGGAGCGAGCGGCTTTCGCCGCCATCCCGCCGACACAGACCTGCATGAACTGCCACTCGAGAGTCCTCCCCGACAGCCAGAAGCTGCTGCCGGTGCGTGAGAGCTTCGCCTTCGACAAGCCCATCGCATGGGTTCGCGTGCACAAGCTCCCCGAGTTCGTCTACTTCGATCACGCGGCCCATCTTTCAGCGGGGGTCGGGTGCTCGAGCTGCCATGGTCGGGTGGACCAGATGGTCACCGTCATCCAGCGCGAGCCGCTCTCGATGAGCTGGTGCCTCGACTGCCACCGCGACCCGGGACGCAACCTGCGGCCGGACGGTGACGTGACGAACATGAAGTGGCAGCCGCCCGACGGATCGCCCGCCAAGGCGCTCGCGCCCAACGGCCGCGAAGTCCAACCTCCCGTCCACTGCTCGGGGTGCCACCGATGACCCGCCCACACGGCCCCGCCCACCTCCCGGCAGTCCCCACCGCTGGCGACCAAGCCGCCAATGCCGGTTCAAACGATCGCCCGCGCTACTGGCGCAGCCTGGGCGAGCTCGCGAACTCGCTTCAGTACCGCCAAGCCGCGCGTCACGTCCCGGGCGGCGTCGCCGGACCGGCCGACGGCTTCTCGCGGCGCGGCTTTCTCAAGGTGATGGGCGCCTCCATGGGCCTGGCCGGGCTCGCCGCCTGCCGCCGCCCCGAGGAGAAGATCC
>JACRCT010000838.1 GCA_016218885.1 Deltaproteobacteria bacterium
CCGCCAGACCCAGGTCGCCGACACCATCGTGCGCTCGCGGTCGCGCTGGCCCGGCCCTGCGTTGGCCGCGCTGGCGGCGGCCGCCCTTCTCGGCGCCGGCGGCTGGCACTGGAGCCGGGCGACGACGTCTTCGACCGAGTCGCCACCCGACGCCCTGAGGCCTGAAGGCTCGTCGGTCGCCGCCGATGGGACCGACGCGACTGCTCATGGGACCGATGGGGGCTTGGCGATGCAGAGAGGTGCCGACGCCGCCACCGCACCACCCGACTCCTCGCTCGAGCGCAGGACCGCTGCCGCCTTGGCACAGGAGCCCGTCCCTCCTCCCAGGCCCGTGAGGCCGGCAGCGATGGGGACGGTGACGGTCAACGCCAACCCCTGGGGCACGGTGCTCGTGAACGGCAAGCCCGCGGGACCCACGCCGCTGCTGCGCTACCCGGTGAGAGCCGGGCCGGCCACGGTGACGGTGGAGAACCCCAAGCTCGGCCGCAAGGTGGTCCAGGTCCGGGACCAGCCGCGGCAGGACACCCCGCTCTTCGTCGATCTTCGTGACCCGGTCAGCCCCAAGTAGAGTGCAGGCCATGAGCCCTTCCGACCTGCCGACGGTCACCCTGGCGTCCGGCACCCAAACGCTCGCCTTCCCCAAGGTGCGCCTCAAGGTCCTCAAGGGACCCGACAAGGGCACCGCGGTCACGCTCGACCGCGACGAGATCCTCATCGGCAGCGCCGAGGGCGCGCACCTGAAGCTGACCGACCCGACGGTGTCGCGAAACCACTGCGTCATTCGCCTGACTCCCAAGGGCCCATTGCTGCGCGACCTGGGCTCGACCAACGGAACCCGGGTCGAGGGCGTCGAGCTGCGCGAGGGCTACGTCCCGCCCGGCGCCTGCCTGGAGCTGGGCAATACCCGGGTGCGCTTCGAGCCGCTCGACGAGTCGGTGCAGATCCCGCTCGCGCAGTCCGAGCGCTTCGGTCGCCTGCTGGGACGCTCGGCCGCGATGCGCCGGCTGTTCGCCCAGGCGGGCAACGTCGCAGCCTCCAATGTCACCGTGCTGATCGAGGGAGAGACCGGCACCGGCAAGGACGCTCTGGCCGAGTCGATCCACCAGGCAAGCCCTCGCGCCAATGGCCCGCTGGTGGTGGTGGACTGCGGGGCGGTGCCCCCCAACCTCTTCGAGTCGGAGCTCTTCGGCCACGAGAAGGGGGCCTTCACCGGCGCCGACCGCGCCCGCGCCGGCGCCTTCGAGGAGGCCGACGGCGGCACGCTCTTCCTGGACGAGATCGGCGAGCTTCCGCTGCTCTTGCAGCCCAAGCTTCTGCGCGTGCTCGAGGCGCGCGAGGTGCGACGGCTGGGCTCGGTGCAGCCACGCAAGATCGACGTGCGCGTCGTCGCCGCCACCAACCGCGACCTGCGCGAGGAGGTCAACCGCGGCACTTTCCGCCAGGACCTCTACTACCGCCTCGAGGTGATGCGCCTGCGCGTGCCGCCCCTACGCGAGCGCCCTGAGGACATCCCGGTCCTCGCCGAGCACTTCCGGCGGCTGGCCCGCTCCGGCGCCGACGTCCCCGCTATCTCCGAGGAGGCGCTGCGCACCTTCCAGGCCCATCCCTGGCCCGGCAACGTGCGCGAGCTGCGCAACGCCGTGGAGCGGCTGGTGGTCCTGCAGGAGCTGCCCCTCGCCGCACAGGCACCCGCCTCCGAGCCGGCGAACGGCGAGATCTGCATCGACGTCAAGGTGCCCTTCAAGGACGCCAAGAACGCCCTCACCGAGGCCTTCGAGCGCCGCTACCTCAAGGCCATGCTCGAGGCCACCTGCGGGAACATCTCCGAGGCCGCGCGAAGAGCGGGCATCGACCGCGTCTACCTGCTCAAGCTCCTCGGACGCTACGGGCTGCGGAAAGGGCCGGCGACGGGGTGAAACGGCAAGCCCACGGACCTCCGCGAGCTTGCCGGCTGAATTGCCCTGCTCTACCCGTGGCCTCGCTCGAGCGCCGCTCGGCGTGGTGCTCAGGGGCCGACTGACCCCCTTCCTGGACGTCGCCCTCAAGCAGGCGCCCGTCCAGCGTGGCCACTCCAACTGCGCGGCCTCGCGTTAGCAGCCACCCCAGGTGGTCCACCTGGGCAACGTTGCCCAGGTGAGCACTCGAAAGCCGTCCTGACCAACCAGCCGTCGTCGCGGGGCCCCCCTGCCCGATACCCGGTCGGTGGCCTTGGAATGCCTCCTCGCCCGCTGGCGCCGATTCTGCTGCGGCTGCCTTCCCTCACCTTCGCCTGTGGCGCGGAGCAGGCCCTGTTCTCCATGTAGGGCTCCATGATGGCGAACGGGCGATCCCCTGCCGCGACATCCTGGATCACCGCACCCCTGAGTACTGCGCGCTGGGCTGGCTCGGCCACCTCCTGAGGCTGCGCGGGATGCCTATGCCGCTACGCCTTCTCGTACTCACGGGGTCCCATCCAACCCACGCGTCGCCGATGACCCGGAGAGTCCACGATAGGCCCCAGGACACCCTCCAGGTCCAGGGCGGCCTGTCGCTTGCTTATCACCGCGGGCGCAGAGGTCGATTCCTGAACATGGAGAGGTACCTGGGTACCATCGCGCTGCCGTTCGACGTTGCTCGCGCGCATGAGCACGACGCTCACACCACGGGGTCGTGGACATGAAGGGCGCTGATCGACCTCGACGCGCTGCTCCTCGATGAGGGGCTGGGGCGCCTGCTGCCCTCTGATCCTGGGCGGCCGAGAGGTAGCGGCGCAGGACATTAGGGAGGTCTAGATGTTCGGCAACCTGAAGGTCACCGGCAAGATTCTTGTCGGCTTCATGCTCATCGCTTGCTTCTCGGTCATCACCGGAGGAATGGGGATCCGCGGCATCAACCAGGCCGAGAAGAAGGCTGGAGATGTCTACCTGCAGAACACGTACGCGTTGAGTATCCTCACGGACGTCTTGTTCGACATGCAGCAGACCCGGGTGGCGACGCGAGACGTGCTGCTCGCCGAGTCGAATGCCGAGGCGCAGAAAGCAATCGCCGAGGTTCACGAGCGCCTGGCTTCCATCCGCGGCCAGAGCCCGAACTATCAGAAGACCTACATCGACGACGCCGACAAGGCCGCCTGGGAGAAGTTCCTTTCGTTGCTGCAGAGCTACCAGGAGCACTTTTCCAAGCTCGAGGCCATGGTGCTCTCCGGGAAGAAGGAGGAGGCAGCAAAGCTGCTCCAGGGCGATCTGCAGAGGGCAGGCGCGGCACTGACGGACCACGCGAACAAGCTCGCGGACTTCAACGTCGAGGCCGCCAAGAAGAGCGCCGAGGAGTCCAGCGCCGATGCGCAGGCCTCCGTCGCAACAGTCTACGGGGCCATGGCGGTAGGTCTCGGGCTCGCAGTCGTGCTCGCCCTGTGGATCGCCTCGCTCATCGCCCGTCCCCTGCGCCGGGCAACCGAGCTCGCGGCCAGCGGCGACATCTCCACGCGCCTGAACGTTTCGACCCGCGACGAGATTGGCGACCTCGCCCGCGCCTTCGACGACCTCGCCGAACGGCTGGAGCAGAAGACGCACGAGGCCCAGGCCATCGCCAAGGGCGACCTGACGATCGACGTTGCCGCGGCGTCCGGGCATGACCAGCTCGGCAACGCCTTCAAACAGATGGTCGAGGAGCTGCAGAGCCTGATCCGGCAGATCCACGAGGCCTTCGGCCAGGTGGCCAGCGGCTCGCAGGAGATCAGCGACGCCGCCCAGTCGCTCTCTCAGGGCGCCACCGAGCAGGCCTCCTCTCTGGAGGAGATCTCCAGCTCCATGACCGAGATCGGCTCGCAGGCAAAGGCCAGCGCCGAGAATGCCGGAGAGGCCAACCGGTTGGTGGCCACCGCACGCGAAGCCGCCGAGCGCGGTGACAAGGAGATGAAGGCCATGGTCTCGGCCATGAACGAGATCAACACCAGCAGCCAGCAGATCGCCAAGATCATCAAGGCCATCGACGACATCGCCTTCCAGACGAACCTTCTCGCCCTCAACGCCGCGGTCGAGGCCGCACGCGCCGGAAAGCACGGCAAGGGCTTCGCGGTGGTCGCCGAGGAGGTGCGCAACCTCGCCGGTCGCAGCGCCAAAGCCGCAAGGGAGACCGCCGAGCTGATCGAGTCCTCGGGCAAGAAGGTGGAGAACGGCCTCGCTGTTGCGCGCACCACCTCCGAGGCCTTCGGCCAAATCGTCGAGAACGTCGTGAAGACCGCGGACGTCGTCGGCGAGATCGCCGCGGCGAGCAGCGAGCAGGCTCAGGGCATCGCCCAGGCCACTCAGGGCCTCTCGCAGATCGACCAGGTCACCCAGAGGAACACCGCCAGCGCCGAGGAGACCGCCTCGGCTTCCAAGGAGCTCGCCTCCAACGCGACCCATGTGCGGCAGCTGCTGCGCCGCTTCCAGGTCAAGGGCATGGACGCGTCAGACGAGACGATGCCCTCACCCACCCGAGGGACGAAGCAGCCTGTGCGCCAGCTGGCACGACACAAGGGCGCCAACGGAAAGGCCAATGGGAGCTGGGGCTCGCCTCCGGCCTTGCCGGAGGATGCCCTCAGTCTCGAAGACACGGACTTCGACCAGCACTGAGGCAGTCACGGCACGGAGAGAATCGCCCGGAAGCGAGAACGACGAGTCTGCTCGCTTCAGGTCCTGCCTATCGCGACCCACCGGTTCGGAGCTGGACGCGCATTCGGAGGCCGTCCCGAGCCCTTTTGTAAAGACG
>JACRCT010000839.1 GCA_016218885.1 Deltaproteobacteria bacterium
CCGAGCCACCGCGCGCGCGCCGCCGACCGCGCGCGCCGACGAGCCGAGCGTCGCGACCGTCGGAGCAGCGGCACCATCATCGCCAGCAGCATTCCGAGGCCCAGCAGGCCCTCGAGCCTCAGGATGATCCGCGTCCAGTCAGGCGCGCTGCGCCAGCGCACGTCACCCTGGCCGATGACGAAGGCCCCCACCGGCCGCGCCTGCACCCCGAAGCCAGCTCCGCCCCCGCCCTTGCCCGGCTCGGCCGATGTCTCCTCCGCGCCGCCCCCCGCTCCGCCGCGCACCGCGGCGGCAGGTACAAAGGTCACCCCATCCTTCTCATATGGCTGGCCATAGACTCGGCTGGCCGCCATCGCTTCTCTCGCCCGCTCGATGACCTCGGCGATGTTCATCCACCCCTCCCGCGCCTCACGCGCGTCCTCACAACCTATGGGGAACATGCGCGCCTTGCCCGGAAGACGGGGCACGGGAAAGCCTCCGAGCACAAGCACGGTTGCCATCCCCGGTCAGCGCCTGGCTACCGCCGTTGACCCCGGCCGCACACCTTTGCCTGGCACATGGTGCTCCCGGGCTTCAAAGGCTTGCCCTTCCGCGCCTTCCTGCGCCGGCTAGGCCAGTCACTCTCGGAAGACGACGTCCTGGATGGGGCGGCGGCGCTCGCCTACTACTTCCTCTTCGCCCTCTTCCCCTTGCTGCTCTTTGCCGTCTCGCTCACCGCCTACCTTCCGCTGGGAGAGGCGCTCAACGACGGGCTCGCACGCCTGCGCCCGCTGCTGCCGGCGAGCTCGATGCAGCTCATCGAAGGCCAGCTCCGCTCGCTGCTCGAGCGTCCGCGCCCCCAGCTGCTCACGGTGAGCCTGCTCTTCGCGCTTTACACCGCCTCTCGGGGGCTCGACGGTTTCCGCAAGGCGCTCAATCGTGCCTACCACGTCGGAGAGGGACGACCCTTCCTGCGTACCCAGTGGCTGGCCCTGTGGGCCACCGTGCTGACGGCCGTGCTGGCACTCGCCGCACTCTCGATGCTCGTCCTCGGAGGCGAGGTGGGCGCTTGGCTCGCGATGCGCCTCGGCATCGCGCCCGCGTTCACCCTGGTCTGGTCCTGGCTGCGCTGGCCGACGACAGCCCTGGTGATCATGCTGGTCGCGGCGCTCATCTACTATTGGCTCCCGGATGTCGACCAGGAGTTCAAGTTCGTCACGCCGGGCTCGGTGACCAGCACCGTGCTGTGGCTCCTCGCCACGTGGGGCTTCTCTCAATACGCCGACCACGTTGGCAGCCTCAACGTGACTTATGGCTCGCTCGGCGCCGCGGTGGTGTTGCTCACCTGGCTCTACCTCGGCGCGCTGATCTTCATCTTGGGAGGAGAGATCAACGCCGTCATCGAGCATGCCTCACCTGAGGGTAAGCGGCCGGGGGCCAAGACGTTCGACGAGCCTCCGTCATGGCCCCTGGTCTACCCGCCGGGAGTGTCCCGACGGCGCCCTTCGGTCTGGCGCGTCCAGCTCCTTCGACTCGTGCACCGGCCTGAGAAGCGCTCCCCTCCTCCCCCGCCTGCGAGCTGAAGCAACGGCCGCTTGCGGGTGCGCAATGCCGTCCTCATCGTTCCCGGCGAGGGGCTCAAGGAGGATTTCCTGGAGGTCGGCGGGTGGCCACGCCCAGCGAGGTCAGCATTGCAGGCCGGCGCCTGTCTCTGAGCAACCTCGACAAGGTGCTCTATCCCCAGGTCGGCTTCACCAAGGCGCAGGTGATCGACTACTACGTGCGCGTCGCTCCCGTGCTGCTGCCGCACCTGCGCGACCGGCCGCTCACCTTGAAGCGCTATCCCGATGGCGTGGAGGGAGAGTTCTTCTACGAGAAGAACTGCCCCCGCTTCCGGCCCGACTGGGTGCGCACCGTCCCGCTGTGGAGCGAGGGAAACCAGCGCCACGTGAACTTCTGCCTCGTCAACGACCTGGCCTCCCTGGTGTGGGTCGCCAATCTCGCCGACCTCGAGCTGCACACCCCCCTCTCGCTGGCGGGCGCGGTCGCGCGGCCCACGCTGCTGGCCTTCGACCTCGACCCCGGCGCCCCCGCCGACATCGTCCAGTGCTGCGAGGTCGCCTTGCTGCTGAGACAATTCTTCGACCCTCTGGGCCTGCAGTCCTTTCCCAAGACCTCGGGCTCCAAGGGCCTGCAAGTCTACGTACCGCTCAACGCGCCACGGCTCACCTATGACGACACCAAGGCCTTCGCACGCGCCCTCGCCGAGAACCTCGAGCAGGGGCACCCCGACCTCGTCGTCTCCAGCATGAAGAAGAGCCTGCGGGTCGGGAAGGTCTTGGTCGACTGGAGCCAGAACGACGAGCACAAGACCACCATCTGCGCCTACTCGCTCCGGGCCAAGGAGCGTCCCACGGTATCTACGCCCGTGACTTGGGACGAGGTGGAGGCGTGCGCGAGACGCGGCAAGGCCGAGGGGCTGGTCTTCGACTGGGAGGCGGTGCTCCGGCGCATCGCAGAGCGCGGCGATCTCTTCGCGCCGGTGCTCACGATGAGGCAACGCTTGCCACGCGCCGCGAGCGCCACCTCTCGCTGACGCGCCGGGTCGCCCTTTCCGGCGAAGACCGCGTCCCATCGCCACTTCAGCGCAGCATCTTGCGGTCTGCAGGCTCGGCCGTCTCGCGCAGGCACTCCTCAGGCTTCTTGTCGGGGCGCAGACCTTGGAACGAAGGCTGACGCAGCTTGCCGTCGGCCGTCCACTCGGCAAACGCGACCTGGGCCACGAGCACGGGGCGCGACCAGCGCGCCTGGCGCATCCGCGGCGCGTCATGCACCGGGGGCGCCGCGACGCGCTCGGCTTCCAAGGCGCCTAACAGGTCCCGGCGCATCGCCGCGCTGAAGCCCGTCCCCACCCGGACTGAGTAGCGCAGCCCGTCGAGGTCCTTGACCGCCACCAGCAGCGCGCCTATCTCGCTGCCTCCGCCCGCAATGGGCAGATAGCCGACCAGGGTCACGTCCTGCGTCGCATGCAGCTTGAGCTTGCGCCACTCCCGAGAGAGGCCGGCCAGATAGCGCGAGCCGACACGCTTGGCGACCAACCCCTCGAGCCCTCGTTGCCGCG
>JACRCT010000840.1 GCA_016218885.1 Deltaproteobacteria bacterium
GCTCCTCGACCAGGGCCTCGAGCGGATCGACCTGGTGAATGGCCGCACGCTGCGAGTGAACGCCGCTGCGCTCGAGAAGGTTCGGGAGCTCGCGAAGACCTCCTACGCGCTGCAGCGAGTGAAGGTTGCCGGCAGGCTCGAGGAGATCCGCTACAGCGACTGTCGTTTCGGCCTGGTTCTGGAGAGCGGGGCGATTCTTCAGGGAGCTGCGCTCGGAGTTGGCCACCAGACGCTCAAGGACCACTTCGGTCGCGTGGTGGTCGTCACCGGCATGGCTGCGTTCCGTCCCTCGGGTAGGCCTCTCCGTGTGGACGCGGAGCGCATCGAGCCCGCTTCAGAGCGCGAGGGACGACTCTGGTCCGCGCCGCCCAAACCGCTTCTCGCCCCGCTTCCGGCGCGGCAGCTTCGTGACGAGCAGCGCGCGAAGGCCGGCCTCGCTGCCCTGATGGGCAAGTGGCCGGGCGATGAGTCGGATGAACAGGTGCGCGCCGTCTTGGAGGGCCTGTCGTGACGACGGCGGATGCGACGTGGCTCCTGGACACCAGTGTCCTCGTGAACGTTCTCCGCGACACGCCGCTCGGGCGTCACCTCGTAGAGCAACAGCAGCTGCGGGCTCGCATCGTGGCCCCATTGCTATCGGTCGTCAGCGTCGGCGAGCTGCTCTCCCTGGGTCGTCAGCTCGGCTGGGGCGAGACCAAGCTCGCTCGAATGCAGGAACTCGTATCGGAGCTCGTGATCATCGACATCAACAACGATGTCGTCTTGAACAGCTACGCGGAGATCGATGCCTGGTGCCGGCAGAATGGCTTCCGGCCGGGGAAGAACGACCTATGGATCGCCGCGTCGGCCGTCGCGGCCAACGCCACGCTCCTGACCGCAGACAAGGACTTCGATCCCTTGCATGAGCGATTCCTCGAGCGAGTCTTCTTCGATCCCGACGGTGAGTACCCCACCGCCTGATCGCCGAGGCGCGAAACCGGGAACCCATCGCATCGCGGCGCGCGCCGACCGTCGCTGCGGCGTCCAGTCGCCTCCGCCGCGCATCTCGCTCGAGCGACCTATCCCATTCCGGCTCTTGCTCGCGAGTCGCCGCCGCGGCCTATCGGCTCTGCGCCGCGGGCGCCCTTGCCTTGCGCCGAGCGCTCCTGGGTAGTCATCCAGGTCTTCAAGCCAGCGGGGTGCGCGGGTCCCTTGAAGACACGAAGACGCCGACTTCGGAAGACACTGCCGAAGTGCGTGGCTCAAGGCGTCGCGACGCGGGTTCGTTCACGCCTGCCACCGTGCTGGTCGGCGACCGGTCGCACGACGCCCCCGTCGGCGGCCGCGCCAGCGTCGTCCCCGACGCCCCCGTCGAATGACTGAGCATCCGCAAGCGCAAGCCGTGGCTGTTCCTCAAGCTGCTCTCCGGCGAGATTCCCAGGGCCGACGAGGGCTAGGCGGACGCCACGAAGCGCGTCAGCCAAGCCGCAAGGCTCCAGCCAGTAGCGAGAGTCGCCGGCGCCGGCTCACCTCTCAGATCTGAAGTTGCGCTACGTGGCGCAACTTGCCCGCCGAGCCAGGCTCACCTCTCCGCGTGGCCTTCACCTTCGGCACCTTCTTGGCTTCGGCGGCGCTCTCCTTCCGGCATCTTGCGCAGGTCCAAGGGACGGTCGGGCAGCGGGACGCTTCTCGCGGACTCCATCCTCGCCTCACCTCAGCCCACGCCGTCGAGGAGCTCGAAAACCTCTCCGTGGGTCTCCGCAACAGGCTCCCCCGCCTCGACGCGGATGGCCCGAGGCCACCTTGACGCCCCAAAGACGGCCCTCCTACAGTCGCCGGCCATGGCGGACCCCGGCTCCCCCTCCTTGCTAGACGAGCTCTTCCAGGCGGGCGACGAGAACGTGCTCGACGAAGTCCGCCGCTGCCAGGACGAGGAGAAGCTGGGCGCCCTGGCACGGCCCTGGCTCGACGATCGCCGCCCGTCCCTGCGCCGCGCCCTGCTGCGCTACGTGGACGAGGGTTGCGCGTGGCCCTTCCACCGCGCGCTGGTGAAGCGGCTCTTCAAGCTCGCCGAGGACGCCAACGACGACGAGGCGATGGCCCACTTCATGGCCGCCTTCGATCGCTTCACGAACCGCAAGCTCGGCTCGCGCTACCGCTTCGAGCTCAAGAGCCGTCGGCTCGTCGAGGAGACCGCGCTCGTCCACAGCAGGGACGTCCCCGCCTTCCAGCCACAGACCGCGCAGCACCGCCCTCGGATGGCGGGGTTGGTCTTCTCCCGCCACACCCGCGAGTACCTCAAGCGCCGCGCCTTCCGCTACTTCCGGCACCTCGGCTTGCGCGACCCGCCCCGCTTCCGCGCCGCCATGGCGATCGCGCTCCCGCTCTACCAGGACAAGGACCTGCAGGACCCCGCGCAGCTGCTCGAAGCCTGGAGCCTGTGCCATGTCCTGTTCGGCCGCTCCCCGGTGCTGCGCCGCGTCCCCGGGGGCGTGCGCCTCGCCGAGGACCACAAGCTCACCGAGCTCGAGCCGGCGCCGATGTTCGAGGACGTCTGGTGGGAGGGCTTCGACGAGCTGCTCGGCATCTTCGAGCGCGCCGGCTCGCGCACCGTGCGCAGCGCCTCCCTGTCGCTGCTGCGCAAGCACCACGCCGACCGCCTCGCGGGTCTGCCCGTCGCGCGCCTGCGCTCGAGCGTGGTGGAGGTCCAGTCCCTGGGCGCCGAGCTCCTCGAGTCCGCCACCGGCCTCGACGCACTGCCCATCGGCGAGTGGCTGGAGCTGCTCAAGCTTGAGAGCGCGACCGTCCTTCCGGTGATCTGCGACCTCGTGCGCCGACACGTCGCCCCCGACCGGCTCGACCTCGCGCAGTGCGTCGAGCTCGCCTGCTCGGGCGCCGCACCCGCCGCACAGCTCGGGCTCGCCTGGGCCCAGAGCAAGCAGGTGGGCGCGGCGGATCTCCCCACGCTGGTTCGCCTGGGCACCTCCGCCAAGGGCGGCTCGTTCTGCGACCCCCACAAGACCGTCTCCGACGCGCCCGAGGCCGCCCGCCGCTTGGTGGGGATGATGCGCGCGGGTAGTCCTGGATGTGGGTGGGGTGGGCCTCAGGTACCCGCCCGGTTCCAAGGGTTGGGCAGGAACTCGTGCTGCCGGGCTTCACCTGGGCAACGTTGCCCAGGTGAAGCTCGTCCGTGCTGGTCGACATCTCGCATGCCCGCTGGGCCCATGCTGATCAGCGCGAACCGAGGAAGCCCTCGGGCGAGCCGGCGTGTTGTTCCCGTATGGGTTAGTCCTGATGGCACGGCGAGGAGCCGCTTCTCCCGCGAGAAGGGTGCACGGCTCATCCTGAGAGATGTAGGGAGATCGGGCGGCCGGCGAAGCGGGTTGCTGTCAGTCTTGTGGAGGATGATAAGGAACGCGAGCTAGGCTGTGCATGCCGTTCCGTTCTCCGAGCGCAGCGACGGGTGCAACGGGCTCGAGTCAGGAGGTAGGCGATGAGCGACCTTCATACAGTGACGTTGAAGGGGCCTGCCGCCCGAGACGAGAGAGTCTCGGGCCACCTCTTTCGCGACCTCCTCGACGTGCTCGTCGAGGGCTCGGAGCGGAGCCTGCGATTCCGGCTCGAGGGCCGCAGCTCGCCCAAGGGCCCGCAGCCGAAGTGGCTTCGCACGGCAGCTGACTTCGACCTGCTGCGACGGCCGGAGCTCGGGGCGTCTTCAGCCGTCATCGAGGCCCGCCCGCTCGTCGAGACCATGCCCGAGCGGTTCCATCACGGCGACTTGTTCGTCGACCTCGATCCGCGCAAGTCCCCGGTGGAGCTGTTTGAGGATGCGCTCGAGGATGCGCTCCGAGGGGACGCGGACAGCGAACGTTTCGACGAGGCCCTCATCACCACGTTCAGGAAGTTCGAGTCGCTCCTCGACCAGGGCCTCGAGCGGATCGACCTGGTGAATGGCCGCACGCTGCGAGTGAACGCCGCTGCGCTCGAGAAGGTTCGGGAGCTCGCGAAGACCTCCTACGCGCTGCAGCGAGTGAAGGTTGCCGGCAGGCTCGA
>JACRCT010000831.1 GCA_016218885.1 Deltaproteobacteria bacterium
ACAGCGTTGGTCGCGGTCCTGGCGGCCAGCGCGCCCGACGCCGGGACGCACGGCCCTCAGGTGATCGATCGCATCGTGGCCATCGTGGAACGCCGGCCCCTGCTGCTCTCCGAGCTGGAGTTCGAGGCGCGGATCGCCCTCATCCAGCAGGGAGGGACCGGCGCCGCGACTGCACCCTTGACCGACGAGGACCTCGCCGCGGCGCTCGAGTGGGCCATCGGCCAGCGCCTCGCCCTGGCGGAGGCCGAGCGGCTCCAGGTCTTCGATGTGGAGGAAAGCGAGGTCACCAAGGCGCTCAAGGCCTTCCAGGCTCGCTTCGCCTCGGACAAGCAGCTCCTCGCATTCCTGGACTCGCAGGAGGCGACGCAGGAGCAGCTGGCGGCCGTCCTGCTGCGCGAGCTGCGCGTGTCGCGCTTCCTCGACAGCAAGGTGAAGCTCTCGGCACGGGCGAGCGAGGAGGAGCTGCGCCGCTACTACGCCGGCCACGTCCAGGAGCTCGGCGGCCGGCCCTACGAGCAGGTGCGCGACAGCATCAAGGCGCAGCTCACGCGCGAGCGGTACGTGGTGCTCGCCGGCAAGCAGCTCGACGAGCTTCGCGCGCGAGCGGACGTGCGCACGGTGGCTCCCTTCGCTCGTCCATCAGAGCCCCCGAACGGTGACGCCGCCCCCGAGCATCCCTAGCCTTGAACAGGAGTTCCCCAGCGTGAGACGCCCGGAGGAAAGCGCAGCGCAGGCAGTCCCCAAAGCCACCGTGGCGCTGCGGCGGATGGTGCCGGCGGACCTCGAGCCGGTGATGGCGGTCGAACGCCGGGCCTTCAAGCATCCCTGGTCCGAGGAGCTCTTCCGCCGCGAGCTGGAGCACGAGTGGTCCACCATCCTGGTGGCCGAGAAGCCCGGCCCGTGCATCGTGGGCTTCATCATCTATTGGAGCGTCCACGACGAGCTCCACATCCTCAACGTCGCCACCGAGCCCGCGGAGCGAAGGCAGGGTATCGCCCGGTGCCTGCTCACCGAGTGCGTGGCGCGGGGGCGAACCAAGGGCGCGGCGCTGGCCACCCTCGAGGTGCGAAAGTCCAATGTCGCGGCCATCAAGCTGTATGAGACCTTCGGCTTCAGGTCCGTGGGGATACGGCCGAATTACTACGCGGATGAGGGCGAGGACGCCATTGTGATGCTGATGGATTTGTAGGCACATTCATTCTGAACACGCCCCTCTATGCGGCCGTCTCTGCCTTGCTCGTTCGTCACCGTCTCGCTTCCTCGACCGAACGGAATGTTGCCGCCTCCGCGACCGGAACATGCCCTTCTAAGGACCACCACCTCTCGGCGCTCCGAGGCGCCCCCTGGCGCTCAGCCATGGGCGGCCTCGCCGCGTCAGCTCTCAACCGTAGCGACAGTAGCGACGAACCCGAGCCAACTCGTCGTGTGCTTCGCGCGGCGCAGCACTTCGGATCTTCATTCGAAAAGCCCATCTCACTCACGTATCACATCAATCTCATCCCAGGTTCCCTCACGCTTCGACTGCCGCATATAGACACCGAAGTCAACCCACGTATCCTTGGCAACCTCAACACCAACCCATAGCGCGTCGCATTCGTCACAAATGCGTGCGCCTACCCCACTATGCTTGATCATCACAGCTAGCACTTCACCTTGTTCACACCGCGGGCAAACCATGATTTAAGTAGCTCCCTCAGCCGCTACGGCACTGGAAATGCAGTGATGACTTCCGACGTTCCGGGTCGAACGATAATCTTGATGCTTTGTTCGCCTGCGGTACCAACAATCCTACCCATACCGACCACATATACACCGGCGTCGTTGGCCAATGGCGCGCCAGAGGTCGTCCCGCCGAAACCGGTATTCCCCTCATCGCCCGAAGTGATTTCGCTCAAGACCGGATCCTGATGCCCGGGAAGGCAGTTCTAGCGTCACTCCTACGGCGAGAACTGCACAGCAATTCCCGAGCCCTCTACTTTGGAAACTGAAATATGCCGGCTGCCGCATCCAGTGAAGGCAACCGAGCAGGCTCTCTTCCGAACGCTCTCCAGAGCGCAAACGCCGCAGCGTATGCGGCCACCACTTCAGTGGTATCTACAGCGTGCCCCCGAATCTCGGTCACGCGGATAAGCACCCGCCCTCTTTCGGCCGGATCAAGGATTCTCTCAAAAGCATATCTGACACCAAACTCCACGCCAGCCCGCCACTCCGAAGGCACCGCAAACTCAAGGACAACGCCAGATCCTTGGCGTTCAATCAGGACCTCCAACCTTACAAACGCATAATATCCTCGGCTCCCCTCCTGCAATGCCAAGCTGAACTCACCGCTCTTGATCATGACCACCGCCTTCGCTAGAACCAAGGAAGCGTAGCCTCTTCGGCCAGCGCAGAATCGCCATTGATACAATTTCGCTCATGCAGCCCTCCTCGAACCTCGCTCGAAGGCTCTCGTCCCTATTAAGAACCATGATGCGGACGCGCTCTCATCTAGGGTTCTCATCGTCACTCTTTGCATCGAGTTCAGAACTCTACCCCCAGCGCCTGGGCAACCGCGCGCCCCATCGGCAACGTGAAATACGCCTCGACCAGCGCCGCAACGGCCAGGCACAGCAACCCGAGAAGGAATGGGGGCAAGAGGCGCCGGGGCTCGGTATTCGCCCGCATCGCCACCACCACCGCAGGGCAGTCGCCAGCAGCGACCCGCGGCTCGACCACACGGTAGAGCGCAGCTAGGCAGGCACCTGGGAGCATCAGCGCCGAGAGCTCGAAGATCCCGTGAGGAAGAGTCAGCGCCAACCCGACCGCTACCGTGGCCATCGGCGACGCTGGGCTCCTCTCGATAGCCACCGCCTCCACCAAGCCGCTCTGGATCCCAATCAGCACCGGCGGGAGATAGGGCAAGACCGCCAACCAGCTAAAGCCCTTGAGCCCTGGCGCGGCACGCTTGTAGGCAGGCAGCGACCCCAGGAGCACCCGCGTGAGGGCCTCATCGATCCGCCGGGCTCGCTGCGTGCCCTTGGAGGGATCGGCAAGGCGGGTCAGCCAGACAGAGAAGAACAGAGCCACCAACGCCATGGTATTGACGGCCAGGAGGATGACGAACTCGGGCACGCCCGCAGCCTGAAACGAGGTGCGCAAAGGCTCGGAGAGAAGGCCGACGCTGGCCGTCGCCGCATTGCTGGCCGTCATGAGCCCGGTCTTCTGGAGCCCTCCGGCCAACGCCAAGAGCAGCACCACGCCGGTGGTGAGAACACGGGCAATGGCGAAGGCCAGCCACAGCCTCCCAAGCGCACGTGCTCGCAGGCGCCAGATGCCGTGGACCATCTGCGGCAATGGAAGCGAGATGCTCACGCCGCCGGCGCTCCAGTCTCCGCGAGCACACGCGGCCGCTCCAGCCTCCTTGATCTGGCCGAGAAGCTCTCAAGCGTCATCGCCGCCTCCGGGCTCGCCTCCGGGACCGCCACCCTCTTCGTCGCCGGATCGACCGCGAGCCTGTCCACCATCGAGTCCGCACCCGATGCCGTCAAGGACCTCGCCTTCCCGCTCGAGAAAGCTCGCTTCGGGTCGCGGCCACTACCACCATCACGCCCGTCCCCTGCTGGGAACCTGGCGGCAGGCGGTGCGCGTCGACTTCGACACCTGACCGCGGGGGCGTGACGTCTTGGTCCAGCCGATGGGGAGGCAGGAGGGGCCCTTGGCAGAGCGCGGCGAATGGTTATTGGTCTTCAGGGCTCGGGACCAGACGGGGGAGCGTCGTTGACCGCTCTCTCGACCGGCGCCTAGAGTCCGCCCGCTTTCGTCTTCGCCTTGCCTGGAGAGCACTGTGGCTTCTGAGCGCGACCAGTACGAGCTGCTGGGGTTGCCCCGGACGGCGACGCCTGACGAGATCAAGAAGGCCTACCGCAAGCTCGCCCGGAAGCACCATCCCGACGTCAACCCCGGCGACAAGCAGGCCGAGGAGCGATTCAAGGAGGTCACCGCCGCCTTCGAGGTCCTGAGCGATCCCAAGAAGCGAGCCCTCTACGACGAGCTCGGTGCCGACGCGGCGAAGATCGGCTTCGACCCCGCCAAGGCCTCCGCCTATCGCCAGTGGAAGGCGGCGCAGCAATCGGGGATGGGCGGCGGCGGGTACGGTGACTTCGGCGGCTTCCAGTTCAACGAGGACTTCGACCTGGGCGACATCCTGGGGTCGGTCTTCGGCGGCGGCGCCGGCAGGCGTCGCGAGCGCGGCGGGGCGGCCCAAGTTGGAACGGCAACCGCCGTCGGCTCAGATC
>JACRCT010000832.1 GCA_016218885.1 Deltaproteobacteria bacterium
ACAACCGAGCCCCATTTCGCTCTGGCCGGCAGGCCAGGTGGCGGCGCGGCGGAGGGGGCTTCGCTGCCGAGGCGTAGGCGGCAGGGCACTTGCGTAACGTTACGCAAGTGAGCGCCGCCTGCTTGGCAAGATGAGTCGGGGGGGCGCCCAGCCTCCGGACCGCTGGGCGATGAACCACGCCGACTTCGAGGCCTGCGGGCCGTTCGGATCCAGCTTGGCGATCCAGCTATTGAGGATGGCGAAAAGCTGCCCCAAGCACATGCTCAGCTCGGTCGTCTCGTCGGTTGTGAACCCGAGCATTCCCACCGCTACCTCCCTTGGCGACGGGTGCTGCTAGCTGCCTGTGCGGTGGGTTTCTACGTTAAGAACCGGTCCTCGCTCCAGAGGCGGCCATGACTTGCGTGACGTTACGCAAGTGCTCGACGAGCCCCGATCGTCGGGGGACGTCGGTGCGGGTGTGTGCGCCAGTGGGCGAGCCCGTCAGCTTCGAGCGGGCTATGGTGTGGGCTCTGGAGGGCCTGCCGATGCGAATCCTCGCCGCCACCGCCGTCGCCGCTCTGCTCCTCGCCGCCTGCTCCAACCCAGTCGACTCCTCCGGCGCCGACGCCGCGACGGGGCCGCGGCCGGACACCGGGACGGTCCCCGGGCAGGACGGCTCGGCGAGCCAGGGCGGCGACGCCTCGACGCTCCCGGCGTCCGATGCGGCGCTCGTCCCTGGCGCAGATGCGGCGGAGCCGGGGCTCGATGCCGCGGCGCCGGGCCCCGACGCCGCGAGCGGACCTGACCGCGCGACGGCCTGCACGGCGGCCTCAGATTCGATCTGCGAGCAGCTCGAGGCGTGCTCGCCGTTCGGTCTGGCCGCGCTCTACGGCGACCTCGCCACCTGCAAGGCACGCGTGATGCTCGGCTGCATGCCTGTCTACGATGCGCCCGGCACGAGCTCCACGCCGGCCAGGACCGAGAAGTGCGCGCTCGCCCTCGCGCAGCTCTCCTGCGACGCCGTCAAGGCGGGCGACCTGGGCCCCGACTGCGCTGCGGTCGCCGGCACACTCGCCGACGGCGCCGCCTGCGGCGACGACTCGCAGTGCCAGTCCCATTTCTGCGCCCGCGCGTCCGACGCGCTGTGTGGCACTTGCAGCCCCAAGTCGACCGAGGGCGGGGCGTGCGTCAACGGTGCCTGCAGCGCCGGTCTCGTCTGCCCCAAGGGCTCCAGCACGTGCATCAAGCCGGTGGCGGGGAAGGCCGGCGACGCGTGCACCTACCAGGAGCAGTGCGACCTCGCCAACGGCGTGGCGTGCGACACGACCAGCAGCAAGAAATGCATGCAGATCGCTGTCGCCGAGGACACCGGCGATTCCTGTGGCATCACCATGGCCGGCTTCGTCATCTGCCCGGCCAGCGGCACGTGCTCGGCGCTCTTCGGAGGGACGTGCTCGGCAGCGGCGGCCGATGGCGACGCCTGCAGCGACTCGGACACGGGGCCCAAGTGCTTGCTCCCGGCCAAGTGCGCGGGCGGGACTTGCGCGCTGCCCGACCCCGTGACCTGCCAGTAGGGTCGCAGTGACCGCTCGTCGCCGAAGGCTCGCCCTCGCCCACGTCCTGTCCGGCGCGCTGCTGCTCTGCGCTTGCTCGAGGGCCGACCGTCCACTCGCCTCCACGGCCGCCGACCGCGCCAGGGCGCCGGTCCCGTCCGCGGGGCCCGACGCGGAGGTTCACGACCCGCTCCCGAGGGACGAGGTCTTCGTGCCCGACCCCGTCGGCAGGTCGGGCCTCGGGCAGCCGTGTCCTGGCGGTGCGGACTCCGGCCTCGACCGGACGTACCTCGCGGTGTTCTGCGACGAATCCGGAAGGATCTCCGGCGTGGTCATGCCGGTGGACGTGCTGCACGGCGTCCCGCCTCCGCGAGCGGAGGTGCTCCACGAGCATCCAGACCCTCGGGACGTCCCGGGCCAATCGCTGACGGTGGCGGTGGAAGGAGAGCGCCTGTGGATTCGCCGGGTCACCTGCGGCCGCTGCCGGCGCGTGATGGGTTGGTCGATGGTCGGCGACCTGCCGCGGATGCGCGCGGAGGATCTCGTCCAGGTGCAGGCCCGCCTCGGGCTCCCGGCCGAACCGGTCCTGCGCGACGCGCGGGCCTGGCGTGAGGCCAGCCGGACCCTCACCCGCGAGAGGCTCCCCGCGGGCCGGTCTCCGTGGTAGTAGCGGCCGCCCTCCGTGGCCGTAACGTTACGCAAGTGAGCGCCGCCTGCTTGGCAAGATGAGTCGGGGGGGGGGGCGCCCAGCCTCCGGACCGCTGGGCGATGTGCCACGCCGACCCGGCTAGGGCACCCGGACCGCCAGGCCTCCGGCGACGAGCACCGAGTAGGGCGCCAGGCCCCCTGTCGAGTCCGGACGCAGGAAGTAGTAGCGCCCGGCCACCTCGACGAATGGCCACAGCCAGGGGGTGACCTCGTATCGCGCCCCGAGCGCGGCGCCGCCGCCGAGCAGCGCCCCGCCTGCGCGCCCGTCGTCGGCGTCGGGAGCGAAGAACAGCACCGGAGCGTCAAGTGAGCCATAGACGCCGAAGCCGGCCGCCAGACGGGGGAAGACCAGCGTGCCGCGCATCGAGAGGCCAAAGAAGCGCCCCAAGATCCCGTGCAGCGTGAAGGCGTAGCATCGCCCCCCCACGCCCGCTCCGAGCTCGAAGCCCAGCCCGTCGCCCGGTTGCCCCTCGGCACGCAGGTCGGCAACGAAGCTGACTGGCCGCACCGGGTCCTCCTGGGCGACGCTCGGCAGAGGTTGGGAGCGAGCTCCATCGAGAAGCTCATGGCGAGCCTTCTCGAAGGCCGCGCTGACCTTGGGCGACACGCCGCCAGGCAGCACCGCCGTCCCGTCCTGGGCCAGGGCTCGCTTGAAAGCGCTCTGCGCCGCGTCGGTGTCGCCCAGCTCGAACTCGATGAGCCCCAGGTAGAGGTCGATCTGCACCTCCTCGGCGGGGGTGTTGTCCGGCTGCTGCTGCGCTCGCTTGAGCTTCGCGAGCGCCGACTCGTACTCCAGGTCACGGTAGAGCCTCATCGCCGCGGCCAAGAAAGGGTTGTGCTCACCAGCGGTCGCCACGGCAGGGATGAGCCACAGGCACAGCAACGCCACGGCGCGACGGTGGTGCGCCGGCCACAGCCTGGGCGTGCCGTGACGTCGCCGGGGCAGCGCCAAGGAGCCCAGCAGGAACAGGACGGCCAGCGAAGGGGCCGTGCTCGCTCCAGCGCCACAGCCGCAGGCGATGAAGGAGTAAGGCGAGCCGGGGTCAGCGCCGGAGTCCAAGCCATTGGGGGGTGAGCTCGATCCATCGGGCGTCTGCGTTGTGGCATCGGGGAGGAGCGAGGAGTCGGGGCTCTGAGCGGCGGCATCGGGAGAGGGTGTGCTCGCATCCACGCCGATGAGCACGCAGGCTCCGCTCCAACAGGTCCTGCCGGCGCCACAGTCCTCCCCGTCCGGCCTGGCAGCGCGCTCACAGATGCTGTCGGCGCTGCAGGTCCCCGGAGAGTGGCATGCATCGGCGGCGAGGCAGTCCTCGCAGCTCGGCCCGCAGTGGTCGTCGACCGCGCAGGCTTCACAGCTGAGCACAGAGGTGACGCTGGCGTAGTAGCCGGGAGCGCATGCCTCGCAGCCGTTCGTGCCGTCGCCATCCTCGTTCGAGTAGCCGGAGCTGCAGGTGGCCTGGCAGGACCGCGCCGCCGGCTGCGCCGAGCCCGCGCAGACCATGGAGGCGGTGTTCGCCGCGCCGCAGGCTTGGCACTCGGAGCCGCAGCGATCGACGGTGGTGCACGGGTCGAGAACAGGGAAGGTCAGCCCGTTGGAGAGCACGCCGTTGACCACGACCCATGCCAGGTGGTGGCCGCTCTGCAGCGAGGGTGGAAGCACGAAGGTGGCCGTGGATGGGGTCCAAGCAGTCGCCGCCGCGAAGGCCATGGCTTCGTTGTCCAGCCGGCGCAGCTGGAGCACGGGATTGTTGGCGGGCGAAGATGCCGAGCTCCCGGTCGAGCCTTCGGAGATGCCGGTGAAGAGCAAGCCGGTGACCGAAGCGCTATCGCCCGGAAACGAGGCAGCGATCGCCCCCGTGAGCGTCGGCGTCCAGGCCTCGGAGGCCCCCCGGCCTTCGTCGAACAGCTCAGCGCCCTCGAGAGGGGTAGCGCCGCTCCTGCCGCCCGCCACCAGCACCCTGCCGGATGGGAGCAGCGTCGCGGAGTGCCCTATCCGCGCGGCCGCCATCGAGGCGCCCACCGACCAGGTCCCTGTCACCGGGTCGAACAGCTCGGTGTCGGCGAGGTCGGTGCTGCCGTCGTTCTCGCCGCCGGCGATCAGCACCTTGGCGCTCGCGAGAAGGGTGGCGGTGTGCCCGGAGCGGGGAGCGGCCAGCGAGCCGGTATCCGTCCAGGCTTCCGTGGCTGGGTCGAAGAGCAGGGCACCGGCGAGGTGGCTGCTGCCATCGCGGCCGCCGGCCACCAGCACCTTGCCGCTCGGAAGCAGAGTCGCCGAGTGAGCGCATCGCGCGCTGGGCATCGAGCCGGTGGCGCTCCACGTCTAGTTGGCCGGGTCGTAGAGCTCGGCCGCGGCGAGAGAGCTGCCGCCGCTGCAGCCGCCCACCACGAGCTCCTTGCGGTTCGCAAGCAGCGTGGCGGTATGGGCCAGGCGCGCGCCGGCCAAGGAGCCGGTGGCGCTCCACGTCCCCGCGCTCGGGTCGTAAAGCTCCACGGCGGTGAGGGCATCGCTGCCGTCGCTCCCGCCGACGAGCAGCACCTTGCCGTCCCGGAGCAGGGTGGCGGAGTGCCCCTGACGCGGGGCGGACAGCGAACCGGTGTCGCTCCAGGTGGCCCCGCTCGGGTCGTACAGCTTTACGGTGGCGAGCGTGGAGCGGCCATCGAAGCCGCCCACCACGAGCACCTTTCCGCCAAGAAGCAGGGTGGCGGAGTGCTCCCGGCGTGCGGCATCGAGGGGGGCAGTGGGGCGCCAGGTCCCCGCGGTCGGCTCGTAGAGCTCGGCGCTGGCGCGCGGGCCGCCGTTGCCGTCGCCGCCCGTGACCAGCACCTCGCCAGCGGGGCGCGGAGTGGCGGTGTGCGCGGACCGCGCGGGGGCGAGGGCGCCGCTCGCGCTCCACGCTCCCAGGAGCGGATCGAACAGCTCGCAGCTGGTGAGACCTTGACCGGTGCCGTGAAGGTAGATCTCGCCGCCCGCCAGCAGCACCGCGCCGCTGGGAAGCAGCGTGGCGCTGTGGGCGTCGCGTGCGCCTGCCAGCGCCCCGGCGGCGCTCCAGGTCCCCCCGGCAGGGTCGTAGATCTCGGCGGTATCGAGACTGCCGTCGCCATAGCCACCCGCCACCAGCACCTTGCCGTCCGCGAGCAACGTGGCGGAGTGCCAGGCACGCGAGGCGGCCAGAGGGCTGGTGGAGCTCCACGTCCCCAAGGCCGGGTCGAACAGCTCGGCGCTGGCGATCTCGTCCCCGCCGCTCGTGCGGCCCCCGGCCGCCAGCACCTTGCCGCTGGGGAGCAGCGTGGCCGAGTGCGCCTGGCGTGCTTGAGCCATCGCGCCGATGACGCTCCACGTCCCGGCGGCCGGGTCGTACAGCTCGGCGGCGGCGGAGTAGCTGCCGACGCTGTAGCCGCCGGCTACCAGCACCATGCCGCTGGCAAGCAGCGTGGCGGTGTGGCGCCTGCGCGCGACGGTCATCGAGCCGGTGGCGCTCCAGGTCCCCGCGGCGGGATCGTACAGCTCGGCTTCGGCGAGCGCGCCGCTGTGGCCGCCGCCGGTGACCAGCACCGCACCGCTCGGGAACAGCGTGGCGGTGTGCCACTGGCGCGCGGTGGTCATCGAGCCGGTGGCGCTCCACGTCCCCGCGACCGGATCGTACAGCTCGGCGCTGGCGACGGCCTGGCTGCCATTGCTGCCACCTGTCACCAGCACCTTGCCGCTCGGGAGCAGGGTGGCGGTGTGGCAGACACGGGCAGTGGCCATCGAGCCCGCCGCGGTCCACGTGCCCGCAGCCGGGTCATACAGCTCGGCGCTGGCGCGAGCGTGCCCGCCATCGCCGTCCTCGCCACCGGTCACCAGCACTTTCCCGTTCGAGAGAAGCGTGGCGCTGTGGCAGTCGCGCGCGGTGGCCATGGCGTCCATCGAGGTCCATCCGGGATCGAGCAACACCGGGAATCTCAGCCCGGCCAGCTCCTCCAGGAGGCGGACGCGAACGAGGAAGCGTCGTTCGCCCATCCGCGTCGCGACCAGCCTGCCCTGTACCGGGTCTAGTCGGGCATCCACCCCCTCGGGCTGGGGCGCCTTTAGCAACGGCCTGCCGGCCGCGTCGACCGCCACCAGCCCGAAGCCGCTTCCGTCAGCGACGAGATCCGCGATGCCCGGGCCTGTCTGCACCTCGTACGCGAGGTCCGAGGCGGCGTGCTCGTCTGCCAGGCGCAGGTACTCCTCCACCCGCTGCGGCGAGACTTCGTAGGCTCGATCGACTCCGGCTTTGGCGCCCAGGTAGACCACCCGGCCAAGCACGACCTGAGCCCGCGCAGAGCTCGAGGCCCCGATGAGTCGCTCCTCGAGCCAAAGCCCCGGACGGTCCTGGAGCTCGACGCGCAGCTCTCCATCGGATGTCGCGGGAAGACGGGCCGCGAGCCGGTTGCCCCGCCCCGCCGCTCGCGGCGACCCGCCTGGCTGCGACGGTGCCCGTTCGTCTTCTGCCCTGGGGCTCAGCGTCCCAGCCGCACCGATCGCGAAGGTGGTCTTGCGTTCCTCCCGAGGGAACTGCGACTGGATCGTGCTCACCACCTCGACCGCTTGCCTCTCGTGCTCGCTGCCATCGTGAACCAGGCAGCTCCCGAATGCGCCCGTGAGGAGAACGACCAGCACGTTGGCCGGAGCTTTCATGTTCTTCCTCGACCGATTCGAGAGGATGGACGGCGATGCGAGTCTATCTCGTCTGGGCGGTCGAGGAGCGGGCTCGAGGGACCTCCGCAGTGGCTCAACGAGCGTGACCGAGGGGTGGGAATCGAGCGAGCCTCGAGGCTGCGCCCTCAGTCGCTACTGGCCCACGGCCGGTGCGTGCCGCCCAGCCCTGTCGCCGCAGGCCGCGTGTGGATCGCCGGGATGTCCGCCTCGCGGTAGACGGGTGGCCGGAACGATCCATAGAGATGAACCTTCCCGCCGCGAAGGCGCAGGTAGGCGACGGTGTAGTCCTCATGGAAGGAGTGACGGGTGCGAACCGAAGGGATGTTGTCGAAGGCCACGTAGGCATGGCCGGTCACGAAGCCCTCGCGGAGGAGCGCGCTCTCCAGTGCTCGTCGAGTGGCCGCCGCGGCGCCCTGTCCGCGCGCCTCGGGAAGGGTCATGGCGGCGTAGAAGTACGCCTCGGTCGGCCCCGGGCAGACGAAGAGGTCGAGCTCGGGAACCTCGATGGGCCGGGTCGCGGCCCAGCGCAGGTTGACCAGGCGATCGCCCTGGAAGGCGCCGAAGCAGCGGTCCCCGAGGCGGGCGCGCCGATGGAAGCTCCCGGTGGAGCGGCCGAAGGCGCGCGCGGCGGCGGCCAGCTCCGCGACTGCCAGCTCGCGTGCAATGAACCCGTCAGGAGCGGGGCGCTGGGAGGACTCGGCGAGATCCCAGCGCGCGAAGTGCAGCACGCCGAAGCTCGCCACCGGCGCAAGGAGGTTCTTGGCTCGGGACGCCGCTCTCAGGGCGGCTTCGCGCAGCCACTGCTCGTTGAGGGCGCGAACCCTACGGCTCTGGTCGTCCATGGCATCCCTGGCTCTGCCAACGGTACGCACGCCTGGCTGAGAAGGGAGGGCAGAGCCACCTCTCGAAGGGCGCGTGCCAGGAGGGGGAGGCGGGGGGGGCTGCTCACCCTCACCAACGGGGCGGGGAGGCTCGCGCGGGAGGTTGCCGGAGCGTGGGCGGGGGCGCAGGGTTCCCGAGACGGGCGTGGGCTTGTCCGGCAGTGCCGCTGACGGCCGGATGGGAGAGGGCGATGCTGCAGGCCGACGTTCAGGAGAACCCGATCGCCGGGCAGGCCCAGCTGGCTGAGGTGCTGCGCGTTGCCTGCCAGGGGCGGGGTGGAATCCGGGTGCGCCTCAAGGGCTGGCTCAAGTGGCTGGTTCGGCGCAGCGCAATGGCGCAAGCGCTGGCGAGCCCGGGGCGAGGTCGCGGCTGGAGCCTGGGTCCGCGGGGCTACGTCATCACCTATCGCAAGGTCGAGCGCCGGCCCGTCGGCCCCTTCGGGATGCAGGCGTTGGACGCGGGCGCCTTCGCCGAGCACGTGGAGTACCTCGCGCGTCGCTACGAGATCGTTCCGTTGTCCGTGCTCACGCAAGGGCTGCGCTCGGGGAAGCTCCCCACCCGAGCGGTGAGCCTGACTTTCGACGACGGCTACCGCAACAACCTGGTGCTGGCCCACCCGATCCTGCAGCGCAATCGGATCCCGGCGACGCTCTTCGTCACCGCCGGCCTGGTGGGCACGCGGCAGTGGATGTGGCCGGCCGAGCTGGTGGAGATGGCGCTGCGGTACGGGATGGCAGAGGTCGGGGCGGCCACGGGAGACTCGCTCCTGAGCGCGCTGCTGCAGGCCGAGCTGCCACCCTCCATGCGAGCCGAGGCGGGCATCGAGTATCTCCTGCGCATGGGGCCCGGGGTCCGGGAACCGGTGATGGCCCGATTGCGCGAGCGCTTCCCCGTCGAGCCTGACGACGAGAACCTCTTCCTCTCCTGGGACGAGGTGCGCGCGCTCAAGGCAGGCGGCATGGAGATCGGCTCCCACACCATGACCCACCCCGTCCTGCCCGATCTGGACGAGGAGCACGTCGAACGCGAGCTGTGCGCATCACGCAACGAGATCACCCGTCGGGTCGGCGAGGCCCCGACGTTGTTCTGCTACCCCCACGGCGTCTTCAGCGAGCCGGTCAAGGCGCTCACCGGGCGCTATTACGGAGCGGCGGTCTCGACCATCCCCGGAGAGAACACCGCGCGCACCGATCTGCTCGAGCTGCGACGGGTCACGGCTTACAGCGTGGAAGACCTGTCCTTCCAGGCCGCGAGCTCGCGCTGAGAGCCCATGCCTCCCCCTGCCCGCACTCTCCTGGCTCGCGCCAGCCCGCTCGTCCTCGCTCGCATCGCCTCGGCGGGAATCACCTTCGTGATCCCTCTGGTGCTGGTGCGCGTCTTCGCCCCCGCCGAGTACGGGACGTACAAGCAGCTGCTGCTGGTGTCGCAGACCGTCTACTACCTGCTGCCGATGGGAGTGGCGCAGAGCCTGTACTACTTCGTCCCCCGCGCTTCGTCGCCGCGGCCCTACCTCTCCCAGGCGTTGCTGTTCCTTGCCGTGGCCGGGCTCGCCGGAGCCGGCCTGCTGGCGCTCGGGGGCGGCCTGCTCGCGGGCCTGCTCCATAACCCCGCCCTCGCTTCGGCGGCGCCGCTGCTCGCGGTGTACACCGCGGCGCTGCTGGGGGCGGCGCCGCTGGAGGTCGCCTGGACTGCGCGCGGTCGCACGGGCATCGCCGCCGCCTGCTATCTGGGCTCGGACCTGATCAAGGCGTTGGCGATGACCGCGCCGGCGCTGCTGGGCCTGGGGCTCGAGGGCGTCTTGAAGGGGCTCGCGGCCTTCGCGGTCCTGCGCCTGCTGGCCACCTGGATCTCGCATTGGCGAGGGAAGGGGCCGGCCATCGAGAGAGCCGCGCTCAGAGCCCAGCTCGGGTACGCGCTGCCAGTGGGGGGGGCGGTGGCGCTGCTGGTGCCGCAGCAGGCCCTGCATCCCTATCTGGTGTCCGCCGGCCTGGACGTGGCGGCCTTCGCCGTCTACGCGGTGGGCACCTTCCAGGCGCCGATCTTCGACATGCTATACGCCCCCACCTCGGAGATGCTGATGGTCCGGCTCGCCGAGCTGGAGCGTGCCGGGAAGCTGAGCGAGGGGGTGGCGGTCTTCCGCGAGGCCGTCCACAAGCTCGCGCTCTTCTTCGTGCCGGCGTGCGCCTTCCTCATCGCCTTCGCGCCGGAGGTGGTCTCAGCGCTCTTCACCGACAAGTATCGTGTGGCGGTGCCCGTCTTCCGCGTCTCCGCCTTGGGCGGCCTGTTGGCCTGCCTTCCGGTGGACGGGGCGCTGCGCGCGCGGGGAGAGACCCGGCACCTCCTGCTGGCCTCGGCGGTCAAGATCGCGGCGACGGTGCCGCTGGCCCTCTGGGGGGTCGCCCGATTCGGGATGATGGGCGGAGTCGGCTCATGGCTGGCCGCCGAGCTCATCGGCAAGTCGACGCTGGCGCTGCGCCTGCCGCGGGCCCTCTCGACCCCGGCCGGGCGGCTGCTTCCGTGGGCCGGCCTTGCGCGCGCCGCAGCGGCCGCGGCGGTGGCCACTGGAGCGACCCTGGTCGTGCGTGCAGCCGTCCCTGACGTGCCCCATGCCTTCGTGCGCCTTTTCGGCCTGGGCGCGGTGTTCGGGCTGGCCGCGCTCGCGACCCTCGTCGCCGTCGGGGATGTGCGCCGCCCTTCGGCCTCCTGGCTCATGTGGCTGGACAGGTGGCGGGCCTGGCGCCTCGCGCTCTGGACCCCTCGGGCGGACCGGCGGATCGCGCGTTGAGTGCGATGGTCCTCGGGGGCGGGGGCTTCGCAGTCGTCCACTCGCCGCCAACCTGCTTCGCAGCTTGCGTTGGGCTTGTGCGGCGGCGGGTCCTGCCGCTATCTACGAGCCTCTCGCCGGGAGGAGCGCATGGAACTCAAGACGGTGCAGATCGAGAAGCCCGAGGACGTGAACTTCATCTTGGGCCAGTCGCATTTCATCAAGACCGTGGAAGACCTCTATGAGGTGCTGGTGGGCAGCTCTCCGCACCTCAAGTTCGGCGTGGCTTTCTGCGAAGCCTCCGGTCCGCGGCTGGTGCGGCAGGTGGGCAATGACGAGGGATTGGTGGAGCTGGCGGTGAAGAACGCCCAAGCCATCGGCGCCGGGCATTGCTTCATCGTGTTCCTCAAGGACGGCTATCCCGTCAACGTCCTCAATCAGATCAAGCAGGTCCCGGAGGTGTGCCGCATCTTCTGCGCCACTGCCAACCCGGCGCAGATCGTGATCGGCGAGACCCGCCAGGGCCGCGCCATCCTCGGCGTGGTGGACGGTGGCTCTCCGCTGGGGGTCGAGACCGACCAGGACATCGCGGACCGAAAAGCCATGCTGCGCAAGTTCGGCTATAAGCTATGACCGCTTCTCTACTTGGATTGCGCTGATGTGACGGGCGCTAGAGCCCATCTCCCCATTCGCAAGGAGCACGACGTGAAGACCTTCAAGGTAGCCCTCCTCGGCCTCGCGGCGGTCGCGCTGGCCTCATGTGGCGGCAGCAGCGTGAGCAGCAAAGAGGACGCAGCCCAGGTCATGCAGCGCATGACGAGCATGGGCGCCCAGTCGAACCAGCTGCAGCAGGGGCTGGGCTCGGCCCTGGTGAATACCGTCAGCCTCAACGGCGAGTCGGGCAGCGCGACCGCCAGCGTCACCTCCAACGTCACCACCACCGGCACCTCGGTGCAGAGAGACGTGGACGTGGACCTGACCTTCAACCAGTTCTCCCCCGATGGCGACAACACCTACGACGGCACCGAAGAGATGACCTGGTCGGTCGTGATCGCCGCGGGCGAGCAGGCCGCCAACGTGAGCACCGTCTCCACCCTCAAGGCCAACATGACGATCAGCGGCGAGTACAACGCCACCGTGGTCGCGGACGTGACCATCAAGATGAACGTCTCGGCGATGGCCGCCAGTGGCGGCTCGGTCACGATGGTCATCGACGGCACCTTCGTCGCCGACGGCAAGACCTACACCTTCGACGACGAGACCTTCCAAGTCACCGCCAGCAGGTAGGCGGCGAGCAAGCCGTGTCCTTCGAGGGGCGGCCGGGGAGACCCGCGCCGCCCTTCGTGTCCCTACGGCGTGGAAGGGCAAGGGGGAGGGTGGGCCCTGGCGCTCGCCCGGGCCAGGCCCGCAACGGGAAGCGGCCGGCGCGCGCAGGCAACGGCTGCTGGAGAAGCTCGAGGCACGTCGTCTCGGGGTCCGCAAAGAGAAAGAGCGCCGGGGCATTTGCCGCCCCGGCGCTCCGATTCAACTGGGTGCTATCGAGAGACGCTCAGGCGCGCACGTCGCTCGCCTTGCCCTTCTTGCCGGGGCCGGCCTGGGCTCCGGAGTGGGCCTCGATGAGACCGAAGTGGCCGTCCTTGCGGCGGTAGACGACGTTGACGTCTCCGCTCTGGGCGTTGGTGAAGACCAGGAACTCGTTGTTGAGGAGGTCCATCTGCATGATGGCTTCCTCCACGGTCATGGGCTTGACGAAGAACTCGTTGCTGCGGATGACCTTGGGTCCCTCGCTCCAGGCCTCGCCTTCCTCGTGATCGGCGGGGGCCTCGAAGACCTGATGGCGGCCCTTCAGCGAGAGCTCGTCCTCGCGGACGCGCTTGGTGGTCTTCAGCTTGTCCTTGTAGCGCTTGAGCTGCTTCTCGATCTTGTCCACCGACTCGTCGATGGACTTGTACATGTCCTCGCTCTTGACCTTGCCGCGCAGCAGATACGAGCCAGCCTGGATGGTGATGTCCGCGTGGTGCAGGTAGCGCTCCAGCGACAGCACCGCGTGAGCCTCCACCGATTTGTCGAAGTACTTCTCGATGTGCTCGATTCTCTCCTTCACGTACGACTTCAGCGACTCCGTCGACTCCATACCGCGAAACGTGATGGTGACCTGCATGCCGTCTCCTCTTCGCTGAGGGGTTCGGACTGTTATCGGGCCCTGGGGCGGCGGCAAGGACGCCCGGGGCCGTGAGAAGCTGCTGCGTGGGCTGGGCTGCGGTTCAAGTCAGGTCAAGTGGCGGGGGACCTCCTCTCCTTCGCGCCGCGGGCGGCGCCTCGACAGTGGGCTGTTGCCTAGTAGTAGCTCTTGCGCTTGCTGGACGGCAGGATTCCGAGCACCTCGCGGTACTTGGCCACGGTGCGCCGGGCGATCTCGATGCCTTGCATCCGGAGCAGCTCGACGATCTTCTGGTCGGAGTAGGGGATCTTGGAGTCCTCCTGCCCGACGATCTGCTTGATGTGGTTCTTGACCGCCTCGCTGGCGATCTCGTCGCCGCCTACGCATCCGATGGAGGAGTTGAAGAAGTACTTGAGCTCGTAGATGCCTTGTGGGGTGTGCACGTACTTGTTGGTGGTCACGCGCGAGACGGTGGACTCGTGCATGCCGATGTCCTCGGCCACGTCGCGCAGGATCAGGGGCTTGAGGTGGGCGATGCCCTTGTCGAAGAAGTCCCGCTGGAACTTCACGATCGACTCGGTGACCTTGTGAATGGTGCGCTGCCGCTGGTGGATGGAGCGGATCAGCCAGACCGCGCTGCGCAGCTTGTCCTGGATGAAGTCCTTGGCCTTGCCGCCGGCCATCCCTGCCCGCAGCGCGTTTCGGTAGTTGGCGCTGATGCGCAGCTTGGAGAGCCCGTCGTCGTTGAGGACGGTCATGTACTTGTCCCCGACCTTGTACACGTAGACGTCGGGGGTGATGTACTGCGGGTTCTCGCCGGTGAAGTTGCGGCCCGGCTTGGGCTCGAAGGCGGTGATGATCTTCATCGCCTTGATCACCTCCTCGAGCGAAACGTGCAGCTCGCGGGCGATGGCCGGCAGGTTCTTCGACTCGAGCAGCTTCAGGTGGCGCTTGATGATCGCCCCGACGATTCCCTCCTCGGCGCCCAGCTGGCGGGCCTGGATGAGCAGGCACTCCTGCAGGTCGCGGGCGCCGACGCCGATGGGGTCCAGGTGCTGGATGCGCTTGAGGACCTGCTCGGCGGTGTTGATGGAGACCCCGGCCTCCTGCGCCACGCGGATCAGCGGATCGCCCTGGAAGCCCTCGATCTTGAAGTAGCCGACGTCGTCGAGGCTGCCGATGATGAGCATCGCCACCGCCTCTTCCGAGTGGGTGAGCTTGCCCATCCGCAGCTGCCAGAGCAGGTGGTCGAAGAGGGTGGTGGCCTTGGTGAGGGTGGCCTCGAACGAGGGCAGGTCCTCGACCGACGAGTCGCGGTTGGACGGGGCGGTCGAGCCCAGCGTCTGGTAGGACTCGAGGTACTGCTCCCAGTCGATGTCCTTGTTCTCGCCCTCCTCGCCCTTGACCTCCTCGGTCTTGGTTGCCTCGGGGGCCTCCTGGGCGGGCAGGGTGTCGGCCTCGAGCGAGGCCTCGCCGGGTGCCTTGTCCTCCAGCTCCGTCTCCTGGCCCTCGACGTCCTCGAGTAGCGGGTTCTGCTCCATCTCCTCGCGCACCAGCTCGACCAGCTCCATCCGCGACAGCTGGAGGAGCTTGATCGCCTGCTGCAGCTGGGGGGTCATCACCAGCTGCTGGGAGAGCTTCAGGCTCTGCTTGAGTTCGAGGCTCATGGCCGAATCGACGCTCCTATCCTAACAGGGTGCAGGCGCGAGGCCGAAGAATCATCGCGTCGCGCATGACCTCGAGGTCCTCTCAACCGTGGGAACGCCACCATCACTCCCCCGAGGCGGGGGCGAGCCGCTCGAGCTGGAACCGCTCGCCCAGGTAGACCTGCTTGGCCCTGGTGCTCG
>JACRCT010000833.1 GCA_016218885.1 Deltaproteobacteria bacterium
ATCGCGTACATCGGGCTGGGGCTCGTGGCGTTGACGGCGGTCGCTGGAGCGGTGGTCCAGCGCCCTCTCTCTGGCCACTGGTTGCTCCAGCCGGGGTTCCTCTCCGGCATCACCCTGCCGACCCTGCTGGTCCATGCGACTTCTCTGTTCAGTGCCTTGCTCCTGGTCTGCATTCTCGGGACCTGGCTGCGCCGCTGGAGGAGCAGCATCCTTGAGGCAGGCCTGTTCGCCCTCGCCCTCGGACCAGCAACCCTGAAGGCCCTCGGCGAGGTGACGAACCTCGTCCCCCCTTTGCCGAGCCTGCTGGGCCTGTTGCTCCTCTTGCCCGGCATGGGAATGGTCGGCTCGGTCTTCCTGCGGCGTACCCAGCGCGACGCCGAGGCGCTGGAAAGGCTCTCCCGGCGGCAGGAGCCGGAGGCCGACGAGCGCACCTCGCCGCTGGGCCTTGCCCAGTCTCCCCTCGCCCGCTCAGAGAGGCTCGCTGCGCTCGGCCACCTCGCCGGGGGCGTGGCGCACCAGATCAACAACCCGGCCGCGGCAGTCTCGGCCAACCTCGACTACCTCCTGCGCGAGCAGGCGCGTACGGGTGGACCGCCCGAGGACTACCGCGAATGCCTGGAAGACAGCTGCCTGGCCATCAAGCGCATCGCACGGGTGGTACGGCAGCTGCTCGACACCGGGCATGGGGCCCGACGAGCTCTGGAGCCCGTCTCTGTGCCGGAGTCCTGCGCCATCGCGCTTTCGCAGTGCCGCAGCGCGCTTCCGACGAGCGTGCACGTCGACCTGCAGATGGATTCGGGGCTGCGCGTCCTGGCTACCGAGAGGGTCCTCGTCCAGGCCCTGACCAACCTGCTGCTGAACGCCGCCCAGGCGATCGGAGAGGCGCCCTCCGGTCACATCGTGCTTCGCGGCGAGCATCACGGCGACCTGGTCGTTTTGACGGTGGCTGACAGCGGTCCGGAGATCCCCGAGGAGCAGAGGCCCCGTCTCTTCGAGCCCTTCTCCTCACGGGGCCCCCACGGCGCCGAGATGGGCCTGGGGCTGGCGGCCTCGTTGGGCCTGGTCCGCGCCCTCGGCGGCAAGCTGGAGCTGCGCGAAACCTCCTCTCGAGGGACCATCTTCGAGATGCGCCTGGCCGCAGCAGAGAGCCGGTCGATGTGCCAGGCCTCCTGAGGGCCCACCCACTCTGGCCAAGCAGGGAGGGCGTACTCAGTACGCGCCCTTGACCCCGAGGATGGGGAGGATCACCGGGACGCCGATGGCGCCCTTGGTCAGCGCGCCCCCGCCACGGTAGACGCCGCCCGCGTAGGTGAAAGCCACGGTCTCGCTCTGGAAGCTGGCGTTGAGCATGTCGAGGTAGGCGTCGAGCACGAAGCTGTCGAAGGTCCAGGTCTTGGCCAGGCGCACGTCCACCCGGAAGAAGGCCGGAAGGCGGTTGGCCTGATCGCGAGAGACCGCGACCCAGGTGGGCCGACCGCCCAGGGTTCCCTCGCGCAGGGTGGACGAGGTCATCACCCCGGACTCGGGCCTGCCGGTGTTGAAGTGGAAGACCGCCCCCGCGGTCCAGCCCCGCGGGAGCTGATAGAACAGGACGGCATTGAGGATAAGGGTCTGGTCGTAGGCATAGGGCAGGTAGCCCGAGTCCTCGCCCAGCGAGGCGCCATTGGCGTCGTAGCGGGTGTAGCTGACCCAGCGGGTGCTGCGCTGGAGCGAGTAGGACAGCCAGCCGAACCAGTTGCCCCCCAACCTATGCCGCAGCATCACCTCCAGGCCCCACGCCCATCCTTTCGACTCCAGCTCCTCGGCAGAGAAGATCTCGTCGGCGCGTGGGACCCGAGTGCTCGAGAAGGGGGTCGGCGAGGCCGAGGACATGGCGCGCGGGTCGAACGGGTTGATCTCCACGGTGCGCAGCAAGGGGTTCAGGTACGCGTCCACGCTCAGCTCGAGGCCCTGGAATATCTTCCACTCGAGCCCCACGTCGATCTGTGCCGCCTCCTGGAGACCAAAGGCGAGCCCCGCCATGTCCACCACCGGCATCTGGATCAGCGTGGTCGGCGCCTGGTGGTACAGCCCGGCCGCGGCCTTCAACGTGAGTGCGTCTGACAGGTCCTTGCGCACCGCCAGCCGCGGATCCGCCGAGAAGTGCTTCACCCCGGGCACGAGCCAGAACGAGTCGAAGCGGGCCCCGGGGACGACGGTCCAGCCGTGGCCCCGCCACACCAGCGAGCTCCATGTGCCAGCGAAGGTCCCCACCCCCAGGGGCTGGGCGATCGCCACCTGCCGCTGCGTCGAGATCTGACCGTCGATCCCCACCGTGATCTGCGTCGCGCGATGATCCAGATCGCCGCCGAGCTGCAGCTCGAAGCCCTGGCCCAGCGCCCGCGTCCACTTGAGACGCGCCGCCCAGCTGTCCTCGTGAATCTCGAAGTCGGTGCGCGCGTCCCCCATCGACCGGGCGTGAGAGCTGAGCTCGTCCAGGCCCCAGGTGCCCCCCAGCTCGAGCTCGCCGCCGAGCAGCCCCCGCTGGTAGCGCAGGTCGATGCGGTGGAAGAGCACCGACTGCATCGTCGTGGAGACGTCGGGGTCGTCCGACTCGGTCCCCACGTCATCGCCGCTGCCGAAGGCGAACAGCCGCAGCCGCCCCCCCAGGAGCTTCTGCTCCACCCGACCCTGGTAGTCCCAAAAGTCGAGGACGTAGTCCGCCTGCCCCTCCGTGAGAGCGTTCGCGGTGAGCGCCACCAGCCAGGGCGTGTAGCTGTAACGGCCGGCGACGGTGACGCTCGTCCCCGTGGCCTCGATGGGCACCTCCACGAAGGCGCCGGTATTGATCAAGTCGGCGTAGGCCGTGAAATGCAGGCGATCGTCGTGCGGGCGCCGGGTCCTCCCGTCAATGACCCCGCCCAGTAGCCTGCCGTACTGCGGCGGTGGGGCCCCAGGGTAGAAGTCCAGGCCGTCCACGAAGTCGGGGTGCACCACCGCCGGACCCAGGAACAGGTGGAACAGCAGCGGGACGCGCACCCCGTCGAGGTAGTAGCCAGTGGAGGAAGGCGCCGCGCCGCGCACCACCGGATAGGCGACCCCGGAGAGCATGCTCGCCACCCCGGGCATCAGCATCACGACCCGGAAGGGGTCCCCCATCGTCCCCGGGACCTCGCGCAGCTCCTGGCTCTGCAGGCTGACGCGGGTGACCTCGGTGCGCGGCCGCTCGGCGCGCACGATGGTCTCGTACGGGTTCACCCGGACCGGGTCGAGCGCGTAGACCACCTCCACGCTCTCGTCGGGCAGCAGGCTCTCCTGGAACGTCTTCGCTTGGAAGCCTGGGGCACGCACCGCCACCGAGACCTTGTCGCCGGGTGGGAGCGCGAGCCGAAAACGCCCCTCGGGGTCGGTCATCACCGCGCTGCCCTCGGGCGAGGCCAGCGAGGCTCCGGAGATGGGGTTGCGGTTGCCCCGCGAGCGCACCACTCCGCTCAGGAGCGAGCGCCGCGCCTCGGCGACCCTGGGAGAGGCCGCCGGCGCCGAGGGCGGCGACGGCGCGAGGAAGCGATAGATGAAGCGCATCCTCACCGGGACCGGCTTGCCCTCCAGCGTGGCGGGTCGGAAGCGCAGCCCCGTCGCCGCCGCCAGCGCCGCGGCGTCGAAGAGCGGGTGCACGCCTCGGATGAGGGTCACCTCGGAGACTGCGCCGGTCTCGTCCACCAAGAGCTCGAGCTCGGCCTCCCCGTCGATGGGCTCGGCCTTGAGCGCCTCAGGGTAGAGCGCCAAGGATTCCTGAAGGAGCTCCGGGGGTCGCAGCGGCGCATCCGGGCTCGCGGGAGTGGTGGAGACCTCCGTGGCGGCCACCGCCTGGACCGAAGCCGGGGCTGCGACCATCGCCGCGAGAAGAAGACGCTCGAGCAGCACGGCGGCGCGGCCCGCCCACTGGCCCCTGCCCGCCCTGCCCTTCCTGCCCGCCCCCGCGCAGGGAACACCCCAGCCGCCACCCATGCCCGCCCTCACTCGGCAGAGACTGAAGGAGGAGAGCCCAGGGCAGATCGGCAAGCGCGACGCACGGATGGGGCGCCCCGTCAGGCCAACCTCGCCTCAACCCGCGTGGCTTTCGGGGCGCGTGGTCACTATCTGTTTTGCCGCATGCTTCCTTCCGCCCCCGCGACGCAGCCCCTTCCCGAGGCCGACGAGCGCCTGAGCCTCGCGCCGGTCGTCGAGGCCCTCGGTTCAGCCTGCGAGGAGCTCGTCGGCGGGTTCCCGGCTGCCGGGCTGCGCCACGAGTTCCCCTCGCGCGGCGCCGTCGAGGCGATCATCGGCGAGCTGCGCTCGGTGCTCTTCCCAGGCTATTTCGGTCCCTCCGAGCTCACCCGCGAGAGCGTGCGCTACCACATCGGAGCGACCCTCGACCGCGTCCTCCACTCTTTGCGCGAGCAGATCAAGCGCGGGCTGTGCGTGGTCTGCCCGGAGCACGAAGCGGGCGACGCCGAGAGGCGCTGCGACGAGGGCTGCGATGCCCGTGCCGGCGAGATCGCCTCGGCGTTCATCGGCGCCCTCCCCAAGGTGCGCCACCTGCTCTCGACCGACGCCCAGGCCGCCTACGAAGGGGACCCGGCGGCGACCAGCCCCGACGAGGCCATCTTCTGCTACCCGGGCATGGTCGCCATCACCAACTACCGCCTCGCCCACGAGCTGCACCGGCTCGGGGTTCCGCTCATCCCGCGGCTGATCACCGAGCACGCCCACTCCGTCACCGGCATCGACATCCATCCCGGCGCGACCATCGACGAGCGCTTCTTCATCGACCACGGCACAGGCGTGGTGATCGGCGAGACCTGCGTCCTGGGCAAGAGCGTGCGCCTGTACCAGGGCGTCACCCTGGGGGCCAAGAGCTTCCCGCTCGACGAGCAGGGCCACCCGATCAAGGGCATCCCGCGCCACCCGTTGGTCGAGGACGAGGTGACCATCTATGCCGGCGCGACGATCCTCGGCCGGGTGACCATCGGGCGAGGCTCGACCATCGGAGGGAACGTGTGGCTCACCCGCAGCGTTGGGCCGGGCAGCTCGATCACCCAGGCGCAGCTGCGCACCGACCGCTTCGAGGAGGGCGCGGGGATCTGAGCCTTCCCTCCCGCAACGCGATGTACCGCCGCCCCACCCTGCCTCCGCAACCTGCCGCCCCGATGACGCGGACGCCGCAGGGTGTCTACGTGCAGCAGGACCTGCGCCCTCGCTTCCGGCCCGTCGTCACCTGGGGGCTGACCGCGACCCTCATCGCCGTGTTCGTAGTGCAGGGAGCGATGCCCGGCTTCACGGCGCGCTTCTTCGTCGAGCCTCAAGCCGTCCGCGACGGCCAGTGGTGGCGAATCCTGACCGGCGCCTTCCTGCACGGCAACGTCCTGCACCTGGCGGCGAATGCCTACTTCGGCTGGGCCATCGGGGCGCGCGTGGAGCGCTACATCGGCCCCTGGCGGCTCATGCTGATCACCTTGTCGGCCATGGTGGGGTCAGGCCTGGCCGTCTCGCTGTTGGGAACGGTCCCCGCGGTGGGCTTCTCGGGGGTCCTCTACGGCTGGCTCGCGAGCTGGCTGGCGTTCCACCTCACCCCGCGCTTTCCCGGGCTTCGGCTCTCCGGACCGCAACGCTCCGCCTACCTGCAGCTGCTCGGCGCCAACCTGCTCCTCTCTCTCCGCCCCGGGATCTCCTTGCTCGGGCATGCGGGAGGCTTCGTCGCCGGCTTCGCCGCGGCCTTCGCATTGGGCCTGACGCGGCCCACGACACCAGCGGCCTTCGGCTAGTCGCCAAGGAGAGCGGTTGTCACGATTCCGTGGCGGGTGCGCCCACCCGAGATGACGAGCGTCTCGTGCGAGCCGACCGGCGGGTGTTCGTGGCTCGCCTTCTATCTCGGGGCGGCTCGAATGCTCGCGATCACCGCGGGCTCAAGCCCGCGGCTACCCTTACGAAGCGCACTGAAGGCGCTAACCGGCTCCGAGCACCTTGCCTCGATTGCTGCATGGCCTCCGACCCGACCTATCGGTCCGAGGCGCGAATTGCTGCTGGCGCGTCGGGGCCGAACAGCCAGTTCCTTGCTAGCACCATCGGTTGGACGAAGCGAAGCCGACCCTCCTGCGTGCGCACTGCAGAGCAGCTGGCGGATTGACTCGCTTCGGGAAGCGCTGCAGCCAGTTGTGGGGCCCGAAGCGAAATGCCTCGCGGATTGATACCGGTTAGCCCACTTGAGTGGGCTTCGTACAT
>JACRCT010000834.1 GCA_016218885.1 Deltaproteobacteria bacterium
GGCTTCAAGCCGTTCACGTCGCCGTCGCCGTCAACGTCAACGTCCACGTCAACGCATCCTCCGCTATGGCCGTCTGATGGGAGGGAGGCGGGCGTCGGCTCCCGGCGATGCCGGCTCCCGGACAGGACATTGCCCCATGCCGTGGGCTCCTCGCGGTCCGGCACAGAGGAGTCGCGGCTGAGCCCTGGCCAGACGTCCACCACCTCGAAGGCGCGGGTGGGGCAGGCGTCGACGCAGGCGTAGCAGAACTGGCAGTGCTCGGCGCGGATTCTGCCCTCCTGGATGGCTCCCACGTCGCAGGAGCGATCGCAGGTGCCGCAGCCGTTGCAGCGCGAGTCGATCCGCTGGATGCGCAGGCGCGAGAAGCGGTGCACGAAGCCCATCAGGTAGCCCCAGGGGCACAGGTAGCGGCACCAGGCGCGCAGCACGAACAGGGAGGCCACCAGGATGACCAGCGTGGCGGTGGCGCTCGCGGGGTCCGCGCGCGAGGTGAAGGCGAAGTGGACCGGGGAGGTGATGACCTGGTGGGAGATGGCGGTGACGAAGATGGCGAGCACGCTCAAGGCGCGCAGCGAGCGGGTGGGCAGGTCGTCGAGAACGCCCACCAGCACGAGGTACACGAGCAGGATCAGCGCCGCCGCCCAGTGCAGGCTCGAGTCCTCGATGAACATCCGCTTCTCGAGGCTGATGGCGATGACCAGCGCCAAAAAGCCGGCGAGGAAGAGTCCGAGCAGCAGCCGGGTGCGCCGGCGCGGCTTGCCCATCGCCGGAGCGATGCGCTTGCGCAGCAGGGCCGCCCACTCCTGCAGGGTCCCGGTGGGGCAGATCCAGCCGCAGAAGACCGGCCCCGAGACCAGCGTGGCGGAGAGCACCACCACCGGCAGCGCCATCCAGTAGAACGACTCGGTGTAGACGGTGCCGATGAGCGTGAGCCCGTAGAGCGAGTTGCGGATCATCCCGAACACGCCCAGGCAGCTGTAGACCAGGTAGAAGAAGACGAACACCGACCCCACCTGGACCGCCCGGCGCACGGCTTGCCTGTGCCACCTCACCCGCGTGACGAGGATGACCAGGAGGAACAGCAGCAGCAGCGACGCCATCTCCGCGCTCGTCTGATCGAGCGACAGGAACGGCGCCTTGAAGAACTTGGAGAGGGGGAGGCGCTCGGGCTCCATGGCCTATTCCTCCCCCGCCGGCGAGGTGCACCGCGCGCCAGCGTCGAGGCACGCGCGCTGGCAGGCCGGGGGCGCGCTCGCGGCGACGGCTCCCTCGACGCCCAGGAAGCGCGCCACGAAGGGGCAGCGCGGCTGGCCGAACACGTCCGCGGTGCGGCCCTTCTGGACGATCGCTCCGGCGAGCATGACCGCGCAGTGGTCGCCCATCGCCCGAGCCTCGTCGCGGCTGTGGGTCACGTGGAGCGTGGTCAGCCCCAGCTCGGCGTGGATGCGCTTGAGCTCGGACTGCAGCTCCAGACGCGCGTTGTGGTCCAGAAGGCTCAGGGGCTCGTCGAGCAGCAGCACCGCGGGCTTGATGGCGACCGCCCGGGCGATGGCTACTCGCTGCGCCTCGCCTCCGGAGAGCGTCGCCACCGGCCTGGAGAGGATCGGCTGCAGGCGCAGGGCCGCCACCACCTCCTCCACCCGGCGCTTGCGCTCTGCCTGGGGCACTCGGCGCGCGCGCAGCCCGTACTCGATGTTGCCCGCCACGCTGTAGTGGGGAAACAGCGCAGACTGCTGGAACACCAGCCCCACGTCGCGCGCCTCGGGAGGCAGGTCGGTGACGTCGCGGCCGGACAGGTGGACCCTCCCGCCGTCGGGTGCGTGCAACCCGGTGATGGTCTGCAAGAGCAGCGACTTGCCGCAGCCGGAGGGGCCCAGCAGGACCCAGTACTCGCCCGCCGCAAGGCGCAGGTGGACCCGGTCCAGCCCGAAGCTACCGAAGCGGCGCGACAGGCCGCGAAGCTCCACGGTCGCGCTCACGATCGCGCCTCCCGCGGCTGCCGGCCCAGACCGAAGGGGACCAGGGTCCCGGCGAAGCGCAGGACCACGAAGAACCACAGGCACGTCACCAGCAGGAGCACGGCGATGGGCCGGCTCTCGAAGGCCCCGGCGCGCAGGAACTCGGTGTGCACCAGCATCGGCGCGGTCAC
Organism: Deltaproteobacteria bacterium; assembly: GCA_016218885.1. Taxonomy (GTDB): domain Bacteria; phylum Myxococcota; class Myxococcia; order Myxococcales; family UBA5297; genus JACRCT01. The sequence continues at coordinate 2,150 of JACRCT010000834.1, forward strand.
GGGCGAGGGGGCGAAGAGCACGATGATTCCGAACTCGCTGATGGCCCGCGCCCAGCCCAGCGCCGCTCCCACCACGATGCCCCGCGCTGCCAACGGCAACGAGACGCGCAGGAACGTCGCCGCCGGCGAGGCACCCAGGGTCCGCGAGGCATGCTCGAGCTGCACGGGCACGCCCTCGAAGGCGGTCATCGCGGTCTTGATGACGAAGGGCGAGGCCACGAAGACCTGGGCCAGAAGGAGCGCGAAGAGGGTGCCCGAGATCGGCAGGCCCATGGACTCGAGGCCCTGCCCCAGCGGGCTGCCGGGACCAAAGAGCACCAACAGCGCCACGCCGGCCACCGATTGGGGCACGAGGATCGGCAGATCGACGAGGGACTCCACCCAGCGCTTGCCCGGGAACTCCAGCCGCGACAGGGCCCAGGCGAACGGCACACCCCAGACGGCGACCAGGAGCGTGGCGAGGGTCGAGGTGAGCAGGCTCAGCCCCAGCGCCTCCTGCACGTCGGCGCGCCCCAGCGCGTGCAAGAGCGTCTGCACCGAGTCCTGCACCGCCAGGTGGAGGATGGGGAAGAGCACCGCGATGAGCGCCACCAGCCCGAGGCCCAGGCACGCCAAGGCGAAGCGCGAGGCCTGCCGGCGCAGGCGCACGAGGATGGCGTACACGAGCGAGAGCGGCACGAAGGTCTCGAACGCATAGGGCTGCAAGACCACGAAGCACAGCACGAACAGCGCGAAGAAGCCGACCAGCACCGGGGAAGCGAAGAGGCTCGAGTAGGCGACCACGAGCAGGATGAACAAGGGCTTCTTGCCCAAGAGCACCATGGTCAGCAGATAGAGGGCCGCATAGCCGACGAGGAAGGTGGCCAGAGCCTTGGTGGTGCGGCGCCGCAGGATCGTCCCTGCGCAGTAGGCGACATAGAGGTTGGTCGCCGCCAGCACCAGGTTCATCGAGACGGTGAAGGGGGGCTCGGGAAGCAGCGCGAGCACGGTGTGGAAGGCGATGACGAACATGCTGACCGCCGCCCCGTGCTTCCAGGTCAGGTTCATGGTCACGGCTCGCCCGCCATCCAGGCAGAAGGTCCGAGAGGATGGAAGCCGGCCCGCTCCAGCGCCCGCCTGCCGAGCTCCGAGCGCAGCGCATCGAGCAGGCGCTGGGCGCCCTTGGGGTTCTTGGCGCCGCGCAGGAACGCCAGCCCCACCTCGATCGGCCTGCCGACATGCGCCGAGGCCCCGTCGCCGACTGAAGCGGTCCGGTAGGCATCGGCCAGCTCCAGGCTCGACAGGTTCCACTCCCGGGGCAACGCCGTGACCTTGAGGTGGTGGACCGACGCCGTGGAGCGATGGACGAAGGCGTAGTCCACAGCCCGGGCCTCGAGCAGGGCGATGAGCTCGGCCTCGCCTGGCACCGTGTTGTCCCGCTGGCAGCGCAGGCGCAGGCCCTGCTGCCCTGCGAGCTGCCAGGTCATCTGGGCATGCAGGCCTGCCTCCGAGGTTTCAGGCGAGGCACAACCCAGTCGCACGCCCGGGCGATCGATCACCTCGGTCCAGTTGCGCGTCCCGACCTCATCGGTGTGACGGCTGTGGTCCTTGTGAGCCAGCACCACCTCGTCGGTCGCCAGCGGATGCCAGGCTGCCATCCGACGCGCATCGCGCAGGGGACCGGCCAGCCCGGAATCGGCGAGCGCCACCACGTCGGCGGCCAGCCCCAGCTCGGTCACCTTGCGCACCGCCAGCGCGCTCGGGCTGGGCTCGAGCCTGATGCGCAGCGCGGGGGTCTGTCGCCCCAGCCTCTGTGCCAGCTCGCCGAGCAGCGGGCTGAGGCCCTCGGAGTGGAAGACGACGAGCTCCTCCTGGCCGTGGCAGGCGGTGGCGAGGGCCAGGGCGAGGGCCAGGGCGAGGAGCGCAGGAAAGAGAGCGGGGCGTCGGGGCATTCGCGGTCGTGGAGGTGGTCAGGGCAGGCGAGGGTCCTTTCATATCCTGTGCGCCGCTTGGAGCGCCAACGCTCGGCGAACGTGCGGCGGACTGACCGGCCCCGTTACAACGACCTCGCCCCGGCCCTTTGCAGGCGCCTCGCGCGTAGGTGATGCTGCCGCATCGATCGAGGTGGTCCATGGCTCGCTGGGCGCTGATCTCGGGTGAGAAGGGGCACAACAAGTCGGGGCTCGCCCTCGAGGTGGTCGAGCGCCTCCAAGCCGGCGGCGCGGCGGTGGGGGGCTTCTTGCAGCAGCGCTGCTACGACGCGCACGAGCAGAAAGGCTACGAGCTGCTGCGGCTCGCCAACTGCGAGCGGATCACCTTGGCGGTCGGCGGAGTCGCGGCCAAGGAGCCAACCCAGGAGTCGTTCTGCAGCTACGCCTTCCGCAATGACGCCTTCGAGCAGGCCTTCCAGTGGCTGAAAGAAGATGCCCCGCGCGCCGACGTCCTGGTCCTCGACGACGTGAGCAAGCTCGAGGTCCAAGGGAAGGGGCATGCCGCGAGCCTGGTCTGGGCGCTCGCCCAGCCGGTCCCGGTGGTGCTCGTCGTTGCCCGGGCGAGCCAGCTCTTCTACGTCGACGAGAACTGCGGTCTCGACGACGAGCCGGTCGCCGCGCTCGAGCTCCCCGTGGACCGGGCCGCGTGCGACGGGCTCGTCGCCGCCATTCTCGAGACGGTCGCCGAGGCGA
>JACRCT010000829.1 GCA_016218885.1 Deltaproteobacteria bacterium
ACGGCGTTCTCGACGACGATGACGGCACCGTCGACGATGAGGCCGAAGTCGATGGCGCCGAGCGACATCAGGTTGCCGGACACCCCGAAGCGCCGCATGCCGATGAAGGCCGCGAGCATCGACAGCGGGATCACAGAGGAGACGATCAGGCCGGCCCGCAGATTTCGGAGCATCAGGAAGAGGACGACGATGACGAGCAGGCCGCCCTCCACGAGGTTCTTCGCGACCGTCTGAATGGTCTTCCGGACGAGCTCCGTGCGGTCGTAGAAGGTGTCGATGGTGACGCCGAGCTTCGCCAGCGACGGCTTCATCTCGTCGAGCGCCTGCTTCACGTCGTTGACCACCTGCCTCGAGTTGGCGCCCATGAGCATCATCGTGATGCCCGAGACGATCTCGCCCCGCCCGTCGCGGGTGACCGCGCCCTGCCGCACCATCGGCGCGAACCTGACCTCGCCGAGCTGGCGTACGTAGATGGGGGTGCCCTCCTCATCGGCCTTCACGACGATGTCGCCGATGTCCTCCAGCGTGCCGACCAGGCCCTCGCCACGGATGAGGTACTGCTCGTCGTTCTTCTCGAGGTAGGCGCCGCCCGCGTTCGAATTGTTGCGTTCGAGCGCCTGGAAGACGTCGGTGATCGAGACGTCATAGCGAGTGAGGTTGTCGGGCTGGACCTGGACCTCGTAGGTCTTCAGCTCCCCGCCGAAGGTGTTGACCTCCACGACCCCGGGCACCCTGCGCAGCCGCGGGGTGATCTCCCACTCGAGGATGGTCCTGAGCTCCATCGGCGACTTACCCTCGCCGCGCACCTCGAACTGGTAGATCTCACCGAGCCCGGTCGACACCGGACCGAGCTCCGGATTTCCGAACCCCTGTGGGATGGACTCGCGAGCAGTCTGGAGCCGCTCGTTGACGAGCTGGCGGGCGAAGTAGATGTTCGTCCCGTCCTCGAAGACCACCGTGACGACGGAGAGCCCGAACTTGGAGACCGAGCGCACCTCTTCCAAGCCGGGCAGCCCGCTCATGGCCAGCTCTACGGGCGTGGTGATGAAGCGCTCGACCTCCTCAGGACCGAGGGCCGGCGCGGAGGTGAGGACCTGCACCTGGATGTTGGTGACGTCCGGCACCGCGTCGATGGGCAGCGACCGCATGGCGCTGAGGCCGCCAATCACGAGCAGCGCGGAGAGCGCCAGGACGAGGAAGCGGTTCTTGAGAGACCATTCGAGGATTCGCTCGATCACGGCCGCCGCCTCCTCCTAGTGCTCGTCGCCCTCGCCGAGCTCGCCCTTCTTCATCTCTGACTTGAGCGCGAACGAGCCGGTGGTGACGACGCTGTCCCCCTCGACGAGGCCCTCCTGGACCTCGACCCACTCGCCGGCCTGGTGGCCGAGCCTCACGACCCGCGGCTCGAACTCGTTCTCGGCGCGCGGGACGAAGGCGAGGTTCCTGTCGCCGTCGCGCTGGATCGCCGCAGCCGGCGCGAAGAGGTGCTCGTGCTCCTCGCCGGTCGTCCCCTCGATGGTCACCGTTGCGAACATCCCTGGCTTGAGGTCGCCGACTTCGTTGGAGAGCACCACGCGGACCTTCACCGCCCGGGTCCTCGGCTCGACGACCGCGCCGATGTTCTGCACCGTCCCGCGGAACTCCTTTCCCGGGTAGGCAGCCACCTTCACGAGGACGTTCTGGCCGACTCGCACCTGCCCCAGGTCGCGCTCGTAGACGTCGATGAGGATCCAGACCTCTCGCAGGTCGATGACGAGAAAGAGCGTCTCCGTTGGATCGACCATCTGCCCGAGGCTCACTGGCCGCGCGACGACGACGCCCTCGATGGGCGAGGTCACCGAAACGGTGGAGCTGTAGTGGCCTTCCACGCGCATGCCCGCGAGCTCGGCGTCAGTGATGCCGAGCGCATGGAGACGGTTCTCGGCGGCCTCCTTCTCCGCGCGCGCCTTCACGGCGGCCGCCTCTGCCTCACGCCAGTCCTTCTCCGAGCTGATCTTCTTCTCGAAGAGGGCCCTCTCGCGCTCCGCGCTCTCCCGGGCGACCTTGGCGGTCGCGACCGCGGCGAGGAAGTCCGCCTTCGCCCGCCCTACCTCCGGCGAGTCGACGAGTGCGAGAAGGGCGCCGCGCTTGACGAGGTCGCCGACACCAGCTTTGAGGGCCGCCATGCGGCCGGCGATCCGGGTTCCGACGCGAGCCTCGCGGTCGGCAGCGGGTTCGATCTGCGCAGTGGCCTCCACGAGCCCGGCCGCCGCCCGCCGCTCGACCCTGCCGAGCGCGATCCTCGCCGTGAGTACCTGCTCGGGCGTCAGCTTGACCGTGGCGTCGCGCTCTTCGTGACTGGCGCCACCTTCGGCCTCGGCGCGGTCCGCGCTGCCCGCGGGCGTCGCGTCGCCGCTCTTCTGCTTGCAGGCCACGACCGAGAACCCGGCCACGACGCCCAGCAGAAGGACCAACAGGTCTGGACGGCGGGTGAGGATCATGGCGAGACTCCGACAGAGCCTCCGGCCGCCGCTTCGAGTGCGAACCACGCGTCGACGAGCTGGGCGAGGGCGTCTAGATAGGCGAGGCGCGTGTCCACCAGGTCGCGCCGCACAACATTGAACTCGAGCAAGCCGATCTTCCCGGCTCGGAACGACTCCCTGGCGAGGCCGAGGTTCTCGCCCAGCTTCTCGATCACGTCCCGGTCGAAGCCGCTGACGGCGTCCCGAGCCAGAGAGTAGTTGCGGAAGGCGGTTCGGGCCTCGCGCTCGGCCTCGCGCCGGCCCACGTCGGCAAGGATGGTCGTGCGCCGCAGCGCTCCCCGGGCCGCGGCCTGACCGCCCTGGTTTCGGTTGAAGATGGGAATGGGCATCGACAGGCCGAGCAGAACCGCGTTGGTGCTGTCGACCGCATCGCGCCCGTAGGTGACGCCCAGCGAGAGGTCGGGAACGGCGAGCGCCTCGGCGAGCGCCAGGTCGGCCTGCGTGGCATCACGCTCCAAACCCAGGGCGGCGACGTCCTCTCGCTTCAGGGCCCGCTCCACATACTCCTCTTCGGTGAGCGCGGGCGTTTCGAAGCGGGGGACCTGACCCTCGGGCTCCAGGTCTGCGTCGGGCGCTGCGCCGATGATCGAGGCCAGCTCCGCTCGCGCCTCGCGGTAGCGCCGCTCGGCTGCCATCCGTTCTGCTTGGGCGCGGCCGACCGCGGCGGTTCCGACATTGACCTCCAGCTGCGTCCCGGCCCCGAGTGAAATCCGCTCGACCGCGGCCGCCTTCAGCTCCGCGGCGACTGTCTCGGCATCACGTGTCGTCTCCAACCGCGCCCTGGTGACCAGAGCGAGGAAGTAAGCTCGCCGAACGCGGAGGGCAGTGAGGTACCGGGCCCACCGCTCGCGCGCATCGGCGGCGCCACGCCTTGCCTCGGCGGCGGCAGTGCGCCTCTTGCGCTGGCCTCCAAGCTCGAGCGTCTGGCTCAGCCCGACCTCGTACTCGAAGAGGGTCTGGCCACCCCCGAACGCGGGGCCGAGCCGGGCGTCGAGCTCGGGGTTGTACGGGAGCTTGCGAGCGCCGAGGAGCACGCCCGCGCTGACCTCCACCTCCGCGCCTGCGGCTTGAAGGTCGGGGTTGTCCTTCGCCGCGCGCTTGAGTGCCTCATCCAGGGTGATCTTCTCCGCCCTGGCCGGCGCCGCGCCCGCAAGGCAAACCAGGGCCACAGCGAGCGAGGTTCGACCTACGGCCTTCTGGTTGGCCATGCCAAAGTTCACCTCCGTCAAACCCCGTTCGGAGCAGCGCGCCGCGACCACGGTAGCCAAGGTGCCCCAGGTCGGCGATGGAACCGCGAGGACGGACAAGGCTTCTGGGGGATGGAAGACTTCGCCAGATCCAGGTTGGCGTGCGTCGGGCTGGTCAGCGGTCGGGAGGCACGCCGACGAGTGTCTCGGGTCGCGAGCCTACCTCGCAGGTGACCGTCCTGGCAGCCCCATCGCGGCGGATCTCGAACTCGATCGTCTTGCCCAGGGCCGCGTTCACTTCGCTCAGGTAGCCGGCTGCACTGTCGACCTTCCTGCCGGCGACTCTTGTGAGCGTATCGCCCTGGCGCACTCCACATATGTCCGCTGGGGAGGCCCGTACGACCGCAATGACCCGAAGCCCCGCGCCCGCTTCCTCTTCTCCCGCCTCCGTCGGAACTCGGTCTTGGATGAAAGCGCCGACAGACGGAGCCTGGACGCTCATTGCCCAGAAGGTCGCCCCGAGTTCATCGCAGCGGGGTCCGCGCGGGCGTGTGTGAGAAACGGGCGTTCTGTGGGCATGGCGCTGGGCACGCAGCGCGCTCCTCGAACTGTCACATGGCCGCTTGTAGGAAATGGCGACCGCGGCCCCGACCTCGCGCGCGACCTCCTCGATCTCCGGGGCACCCTGGTCGACTCCGTCGAAGAACACGAGCCCGACCATCCGGTGGCCGCTTTCGAGCATGCGCGCATCGTCGTTGCGTCGGTCGCCGCCAGCGATGACCTGCACGGGGCCTGAACTCGCGAGGAGCCCTTCCCCGGCAAGGGTTCGCCCATGCAGGTTGTCCTGGTAGAGCTTTCGATAGAGATTCCCGGCGCACGACGGCGCCGCCAACAGCACGACGAAGGCGAAAACCAATCGCAGAGAGCTATCCATCATTGTCGCCTCGGGCGTGGGGCAAAGCGCTAGTACACGCCGGGGAGGTACCGCCAGGTACTCTGGAGGTAGTCGCGATAGACATCGCCGTGAAGGCGGAGCAGGTGCTGCTCCTCGCAGCGGACCTGGACTTCGAGCAGTAGGTAGAAGGCCAGCACGAAGAGCGCGACGCTGCACGTAGGCCAAATCAGGAGCAGGCCTGCATCCACCAGAAACAGGCCGAGGTAGGTCGGGTTGCGGAGGCCGCGATAGAGGCCGACCATCACCAACTCCGTCCGGTGCTCCTCGTCGATCCCCACTCGCCACGCAGCCCCCATGGTCCGCTGGGCGATTCCACAGAAAACCAGCCCGGCCATGCCCACCGCGAGCCCCACATGGTCGAGGACGCGAAGGTCGAACTCAGGGGCGGGACGCACGCCCGGCAGGTCGAGCCTGACGGCGTGCGTAGCGATGATGACCACCACGGCGCCGGTGAGGACCTTGGTCATCGTGTTGAAGAACCGCTGCAGCGAGTCCGTGGCGCGGCCGAAGACCTCGGGATCGAGCCCGGTGGCTCGCCGCTGAGCCGCGCGCTTGATGCGCCAGAGGGCGAGGTATCCGCCGAAGAGCGTGAGGACGTAGGCCGTCTCGAGGATTCGCAGCGAGTCCATGGTGTCTGTTCTCGCCTCGGTCAGATGGCGTCCTCGCCGCGTTCACCAGTTCGGATCCGCAGCACGTCGTCGACCGTGGTGACGAAGATCTTGCCGTCTCCATTGTTGCCCGTGTGGGCCGCCTTGGAGATGGCGTCGATCACGGCCTCGACCTCATCGTCGTGGACCAGCACCTCCAGCTTTGTCTTGGGCAGGAATTCGGCCACGACCTCGGTTCCGACCAGCGACAGATCCGATCGCCCGCGCTGCCGGCCGAAGCCGCGGACATCGAACGCGGTGAGCCCCTTCACGCCCATCCGGACGAGGGCGTCCGTCACGTCGTCCAGCTTGATCGGCTTGATGATGGCTTCGACTTTCTTCATGGCACTTTCTCCTTATTGACCGCGCGAGGCGCGAGCGCCTCGCGCAGTTGCGCGGGACCTGGTTCGGCTGCGAGACATTCGTGTGCCGCAGGATCGAGCGACCCTTTGTATTGCCGGCCGTCGACGAAGAGCGCCGGAGTGGCGTGAACGCCGTCCTCGCGAGCGGATTCGATGTCGTTGGCGAGTCGGCTCGCTGTGTCGGGAGACGCAAGACAGGCTCGGAAGGCGGCAGGATCGATTCCAAGGCTCGCGGCGAGTGCCGTCAGGGTCTCTCGGTCCTTGGCCCCGCCGTCGAAGACCCCGCGGCGGAACTCCTTGGCGCGCCCCAGGCTCTCCGCGCAAAGGACGGCCGATGCCTGGAGACAAGCGCCTGGATGAATCGTCCGCGTCAGCTTCGTGTTGCACTCACGATCGAGCGGGTAGTTGCGGACGGCGAGCTCGACACCGGGCATCGCGCTCGCGCGCTCGAGCGTGAGGTCGGCCTTCTTGCAGAAGGGGCATTGATAGTCGGTGTAGACCACGAGGAGCGTCTTCGCGCCGCCGCGGTCCGAAAGGTACTCGCAGAGGCCGCGAAGCGGGGGCTGCATGGACTGGAGCAGCGGGAGCGCTACGAGTGGCGCGAGCGCGGCGAGGACCATCAACGCCGCCGTGTCCAGGTGCCGGTTCCAGGTCCGGCGCTCCGCCCGCAGCAACTCCCGAAGGTTCTCGTGCTCGTGGCGCAGGTCAGCCACGCCAAGCCCGAGCAGGAGAGCGTTGCAGGCGTAGAGAACTACGCACAGCGGGCAGAAGGATCGGATAACGAGCGCAGAAAGGAGCGCCAGTGCCACGGAAAGCGCGGAGCCCCAAGCGCCCGCCAGCGCGAGGGCCAACGCCGGAGAGCGCGGGAGCGTGTGGTCGGTCCTGCGAAGCGACCGCCAAGCGAACCAGCTCAGGGCAGCGTAGAAGACCACTCCCACCCATGCGATGGGGACCCCGGCCGCCGCGCTGTAGTCGCTGGCGGCAACTGCACCGCAGCTGAACTGGGCGCTCACGTCACAGAGGCTCTGCCAACCGGCGTCGTCGCGAACCTTGAAGTACGCGTAGGTGAGGTATCCCGAAGCGCCGGTCGCGACCAGGGCGGTCGCCAGAGCGCTGCCCC
>JACRCT010000074.1 GCA_016218885.1 Deltaproteobacteria bacterium
CACCACCGAGGCGGCGGGCGCGCACTGCGCCAACGGTGGCCAGAAGATCGAGGCGGGTGTGGATGTGAACGCCAACCACACGCTCGAAGCGCTTGAGATCGCCAGCACCACGTACGTCTGCAATGGCAAGGACGGCGAGAACGGCAGCCACGGGGTGAACGGCACCAACGGCACCAACGGAACGAATGGGGCGAACGGCACCAACGGCGCCGACGGGAAGAACAGCCTGATGCTGGTGACCGAGGAGCCCGCCGGGTCCAACTGCGCTACTGGTGGGAAGAAGATCGAGACCGGGCTGGACGCCAACGACGACGGCACATTCGGGACCCCCGAGGACGAGAGCACATCCTACCTCAGCAAGCACCCTGTACCTGCGGCCAGCGGTGGATGCACGACCGCGGGAGGCACCGCCGGCATGCCGTTCGCGCTGTTGGCGCTGGGCGCGCTGCGAAGGCGCATGCGACGCTGAAGGTCGGGACACGACGCAACGAGCGAGCGGCGGCTGCAGGGAGTGGGCGGCCGCTCGCCTCTCCCCGGCGGGGGCTTACGCCTGGAGGCGGATCTTCGGCGGGCCGACGAGGAGCAGTCGCACCAGCTCGGACTGTCGGCGCGCGCCCGTCTTGTCGAAGATGCGCTGGAGGTGGACACGCACCGTATTACGGCTGAGGTCGAGCTCGTCAGCTGCCTGCTGGATGCCGCCGCCTGCCCCGATGGCAAGGGCGACCCTGGCCTCCGCCGGCGTCAGCCCATACAGGCGGCGCAACGCCTGCGCATTCGTCTCCTCCCGCGCCTCGGGATCGCTCACGAACAGTGCTGCTCGGAAGCGCAGGCGCAGAGAGTCCCAGGGGAAGCCGCGAGGGGGCAGCGACGCGCCGACGACCGAGAACGGACGCGCGAGGGAGGGACGGGACACGGTCATCGAGCACTGCGGCGAGGCCACGGAGCCTGCATGGGCCGAGACCAGTCCAGCGACCATCGCGCGAAGCTCGATCGCCTCTTGGCGTTGACCCGCAGTCAGCTCGCCACCTTCGACCGAAAGCCCGTCGCGGCGGGCGACCAGCTCGTTCGCGCTCGCGTTCATGAAGGAGACGCGTCCCTCGCTGTCCACGAGGAACACCCCCAGGGAGAGGCGCTCGAGCACATCGAGGATGTTGCGATGGATTCCGACGCTGCTGCCCAATCGCTGGGAAAGCAGCGTCGCGTGGCGCAGGTGCGGGAAGAGCCGGCGCAGGCGAGCCATCTCCGGCCGCTCGAAAGGACCTCGTCTCCGCGGGCGAAGGAGCAGGATGCTCGTCAGCACCGAGCCTTCCCCTGCGCCCAGGTTGCAGCCCATCGCGTAGGCGATGTTCAGGGGTCGCAGGAACTCCTGGTAGAAGTCGCTCCGCACCAGCTTCGGAAAGGGCAGCAGCTGCTCCGAATTGATGACCGTCCCCGCGGGGAGCGTCGACATGCACGGAGTCCAGGCATTGACCTCGGTGTGAACCGTCCGGAAGAAGACCTCCCGGTCAAAGCGGACCAAGGCGAACGATGGGCAGATGCGCGTGCGTAGATCGAGCGTGCCGAGAATAGCGGCCCCACCACCGAGCCAGTCGACCACCTGCTCCAGAGAGCGCGTCCCCTCGTCTCCGAGCGTTGAGTCGAAGACGGCGTTGATCAGATCTGCCCAGTGCTCTCGATTGCCCAAGCGCGCCGCCCCTCCTGCGCTTCCGCTCGTTGCTACCGCGCGACACTCTACCTCCACTCTCCGCCGGAGCAGACAACTGCCGCGCCGCGGTGCCAGCGCCCGCGGTGATGACTCACCCGCGCAGATTCCTCGGAGCGTCAGGCGTCTGGATTCGCGAGAGGTCGCGAGGGTCTGGGCCGCGAAGTGCTCGAGTCAGTCGCCGAACGCCTTGTCGGCCGCAGAGCGCGATTCCTTGTTCGAGACGGGCTTCCTCGGGCGAGGCTCGGGAGGCGCCGGCGCCTCCGGCGAAGGGGTGGGTGCAGGTTCAGGTGCAGGCGAAGGGACGGCCTCGTCCTTGGGCGCCGATGGAGAGGAATCCTTCTTCCCCCTGGCGTCCTGCAGCAGCCGCTCGGCTTTCTCGTTGCCGGGTCCGTAGAAAAGAGCCTTGTCGAGCAGCGTCACCGCCTGCCCGGCGTTGCCCTGCGCGAGCGCCTGCTCGCCAGCGACGATGAGCAGCTGGGTGAGCTCGGAGCGAACGCGTGCGCCCGGGGTGGACCAGCCGCGGGTGAGATCCTCGTCGATGGCCGCGGCCGCGGAGAAGTGGCGGATGGCGCCAGCGCCGTCCTGGAAGGAGAGGTCTGCCTGGCCCAGCCCCGCCTCGCGCTTGAAGGCAGTGAGCTTGGAGAGCAGTGAAGACGAGCCGGCCCGCCTGGCGACGGAGATGGCCTCGTCGACCTTGTTCTCGTTGAACAACCTGATCGCCTCGGTGGCCGAGACGGCAGCATGCGCCGGCCGCGGGCCGGGCTCTGCAGGGGAGCCAGCAGCAGCCGGGCCCACGGCGAGGGGGCGGTGAGGCCGGCGGTCCGGACCCGAAGGCTTCGCGGGCGCGAGCTCGGCAAGCTGAATCGGCAGGTCGTCATGGGCAACGGTCGGCTTGACCACGATCTCGTCCACCAGGTTGATGTCGCTGGGCGGGGGAGCCACGGCCACCGGCGGGGTGGGCGGGGTGGGTGCGGCCAGTGTCGGAGAGGCACTGGCCGCAGGGGCGGCGGGCCGCCCGCGGAAGAGCCGCTCGCCCATGGGAGTGAGGAGCACCGAGGCGAGGGCTGCCCCGCCCAGGATGGTGGCCGCGATCCCCAGCCACAGCAGCGCGGGGCTCCTCTTCGGAGGCGTCGTCGCCACCGCGCCCGGCATCGTGAACTCAGGACCGATGACCGGTCCATGGCGCAGCACCAGCACCGCATCGCCCAGGACCAGCTGATCTCCCGGGATGACCTCGCAGGTGCTTTGGATGCGCACGCCGTTGAGCAGGGTTCCGCGGTTGCTGTTGGCGTCGCGGACGTAGAAGCGGTTCCCCACTCGTTTCAGGAGCGTGTGCTCGCGGCTGAGCGAGGGGTGGGCGATGCACAGGAAGCAGGTGTCGGAGCGGCCGATGGGGTGCTCACCCTCGGGAATGGAGACGGAGGTGCCGGCGCCGGGCCCGCGGGTGACGCAAAGATAGGCGGGATCGCTCACCGGCGGCGCGAGGGCGGCTGGAGGCGCGGAGACGACCAGCGGCTCCTCCCCGGCGATGCTGGGCCCCGAGCCCTCGAGGATCATCGCCGGATTGAAGGAAGCGCTCTCCTCTGCAGCCCCCTGCGTCGGCAGCGTCTCGGAGACAGGGGTGAGAGGGTCCGCCGCCAGCGCCTGCCGGACCACGGCGGGAGAGAGCCCGGAGGTGTCGGTCACCTCGGGGTCGATGGGGCCCTTTCGACGCATGGGCACCGTGGTCTCGGCGTCGAAGGGCTTCGCGCTGGCCGGTTCGAGGCCGGGGTAGGTGACCTCGGCGTCAGGGTCTGACTTGCGCTCGCTGGGCGGCGGTTCGGACGCGGGTTTGGCCACGACGCCGGAGGCAGGCGCGAGAGTGGCAGCCGGCCGGGCGGCCGGAGTGGGCTCATCCAGCAACGGCTGTATGTCTCCCGTGTTGAGCTCGATCGGCTCTGCCGAAGGCTCCGCGGGTTTCTGATTTTCTGGCCTGTTCGACATGGCGCGGCATGCTATCAGCTGTCAGCCCTTGACAGGAGGCAGGCCAGTGGAGCTCTTTGCCTTGAGGCACGGCATCCCGGTAGATCTCGATGCGTGGGGCGGCGGCGATGCCGCCCGCCCGCTCACCGAGGCGGGCGAGAGCCAGGTCGAGCTGTTCTTGAGCGCCTTGCATGCCCGGGGGGACCTCGAGGTCGACCGCATCCTCTCCAGCCCGCTGGCTCGCGCGCAGCAGACGGCGCAGATCGCGGGGAGGGTGCTCGGGGCGCCGGTCGAGACCATGAGCGAGCTCGCCTCGGGCGCCTCGCCGGACCGGATCCTCGCCGCGCTCGAGCGCCGCCAAGAGGTGCCCGCCCGGCTCTTGCTGGTCGGGCACAACCCCGACCTGCCGATGCTCGTCGCCATGCTGGCCGGCGGCTCGAGCTTCTCGTACATCCTCGATCGGTGCGGGTTGGCCAGGCTCGAGGGGGAGCTCGCGGTCGGCGGGATGCGCGTGGCCTGGCTCAGGCGTCCGGGAGAGCTGGGATAGGGCCGCGGAGCGCCCGCCGCCGACCAAGCGGGCGGGATCGCCACCTTCCAAAGAAGGTGGGCGATCCCCGATGGCGGCCGCGCTCGAGAGGCTTCGCGCGCGGGCTTCCCTCCGGGATCGCCACCTTCCAAAGAAGGTGGGCGATCCCCGATGGCGGCCGCGCTCGAGAGGCTTCGCGCGCGGGCTTCCCTTCAGTCACCTGCTACTCCCGTTGTGGTGGCGGCGAGGAGGGGGGAGGAGTGCCCTCGGTGTCGGTCTGCTCTCCGGCGCCGCCCACGCCCATGGGCGCGCTCGGCGTGGGGAACGCGCGCAGCGCCTCGACGAACCAGTTGTTGCCCCGTCGCACTGCCACGACCGTGACGTGGACGTTGGTCGGCAGGGTGGGACCGGAGGAGGGCTGCGCCACGCCGGTGAGCATCTGCTCGACATCCATGATCGCGATGTCTGGGGTGATGGTGCGTACTGATTGCAGGGTGATGCTGACCTGCGAGTTCTTCATGGGCCCGGACTGCTCCTGCTGAATCAGCTTCTGGATCTCGACCTGCCCGTTGGCGGCCTGTCCCATGGTGCTCATGTAGGTGGCGGTGGTCGTGTAGAACGTGCCCATCTTCTTGATGTCGTGGTTGTTCCAGGCCTGCTCGTACTCGCGGGTGCGCGCCTGCAGCTTCTCGATGACCTGCTGGGGTGCCTGGTTCGGGAAGGTGGTCTTGGCCTGGGGCTGCATCGAAGGCTGCTGAGCTTGCGGCTGGCCAGCCTGCTGGCTGGGCGGCTGCTGCATCGTGCCGGGCTGCTGCTGCGAAGGCTGTTGAGGCTGTCCTGGCTGCTGGGCGCTCGCCGAGAGGGCCAGCAGGCCGGCCAGGCCGACGATTCCCAATGTCGCTCGGATGCTCATGCTCGGTACCCCCAGGGGATGCGGCGCGGGCTTTGCGCCTGGCTATGCCGCCGAGTCGAGCCGTCGGCCGGCGACATGCACAACCTGGCGACACGCGCGAACCGCGACAATCCGATGCGGTGCGATTGGTTGGGGGACGCTGCGGCAGTGCCGCACTCGCTCTGCGTGCTGCGCTCAGAGCCATCAAGGCCAACCATCGAGCGGCTGCTCCCAAGCCTGGAGGCCAGAGGACCTGCATGAGAAGGGACCGATCTGTTGCACGCTCTCCTACCGGCGCACGGACGGGAAAGTCGAATCAGACGAAGGGTGGGTTCTGCCACGCGACCTTGAACGACGCATTCGCGAAGGGCGCGAGCTGTGGGTCTTTGCTGAAGGTGCTACGCAGGTAGGTCGTGATCTCGGATTGCAGCTCCTTCTTCTTGCTCGGCAGCTCCTCCAACGGGCAGTCGGCTGGGAAGGTGATGTTGAGGAGAAACCCGCCTTTCGTCGTTTCGAATCCACCGAAGTAGTCGAAGGACTTCGGAAGGTCCTTGAAGGCGTTCGCCTTCTCCTCGGCGGTTGCTGGGAAGAGCTTGTGGTTGAGCCGGCGGCAGAGGTCCTGGGTCACCCTCGGTCGTGGCTGGGTCGGAGCTTGCGGTGGGCGGAAGGAAATGCGCATGGGGAAGCCTCCAACGGTCTGTGAGTGGGAAACGACGCGTCTCCCCCAATGGGCGCCTGTCGCGACAGACGTCGCACAGAAAGTACGGCGAAGGGGCGGCGGACGGAAAAAGCACGGGCACATCAGCCGGTTGCGTCGGGGCCGGGCGAGGAGCCCTTGAGGGCCCCCACGATGCTGACGTCGAGCTGGCTATCCACGAGCCTCATCAGGCTCGACGCCTCTCCGCTGTCCAGATCGAGCCGCCGGCCCAGTGCCTTCTTCGTCTCCTCGCGTAGCTTGGTGCGCGTCTCGGCCAGCATGCGAGACATCGTCGCCCGGTGGACGTGGTAGCACCGCGCGATCTTGGTGACGCCTACCCTGCTCACGAGGAAGAGCCGCAGCAAGCTGCGCTCGCGACAGGTGAGCGTGTGGACAGCTTCGAAGAAGGCGTGGTGGAGGTCTTGGGCATAGAGGGTCTTGAGATAGGCGAGCTCGGGATCGGCCTGCGCGAGCTGTCGCGCGAGGCTCGAGCCGGGCGATTCGACCTTTCCTGCGCACTGCTGCTCCTTGATGGCGGCGTGGAGCACGACCGCGCGCAGCCAGCCGTCCAGCGTGCCGCGCCCGGAGTACTCGATGATCTCCGGGGGCGCCGCGTCGCGGGGCAGCAAGACCCGGATCGAGACGGCCTGCAGGACATCGTCGATGCTCGCCGCGAGCGCGCTCGACGGTCGTACGCTCTTGAGGTGGCCTGGCTGGAGGCGTCGGGCCACCTCCGCAACGGCCGCCTGGGTCCCGCGGAGGCAGGCGAAGGCGAGCAGCAGGTCCCCGGCGTTGAGCGACGAGAGCCTCTCGTCGACCGGCCCCAGGCTCGGAAGGCGGTCGGCCACGTGCTCGACGAAGCAGACGGGGTCGATCTCGAGGTTGGGCCAGGGCTCGCGGGCCCTGGTCACCAACGAGCTCAGCCACTGCTCCAGCCGAGGCTCCTTCGCGAGAGAATGCGCGAGCTTCCGGGGAAGCCGCGCGAGGAAGGCGCGGGCGAGCGGACCCTGCTGCAGCTCCTCCGTGGTGGCGGACGCCATGACGTTGGGACCTCTGCGAGGAATCCAGCACGTGCCCGCCCCCGCCGTCAACGAGCCGGCCTGCTCGCGAGCCAGCCTTCGATCTCCGCGATGAGGTCCCCGGGCGGCCTCTTCAAGGCCTTGAGTCGGTCGCGCGCCCGGACGGCCTGCTCTCGCGCCCGGTCCCTTTCCTCACCGCCCTCCCAGAGCGCCCGGGCGCAGGTGAACTCGACGTCCGCGGACTCGATGGGATAGCCGCCGACCCTGCTCATCGCCATTCGCGCAGGGCTGAGCGCAGCCATCGCCGACCGGGGATCTTGGAGTGAGAGGTATGCCTTTCCGACGCCAAGCAACGCGACGGCGGCGAACGCGTGGCTCTCCGTACCCGAGCTCTTCTCGTAGATGGCCAGAGCGCGCTGGTGCGCCGCCAGGGCCTCGCGCGTTCGCCCGAGGCGCTGCAAGACGCTGCCCAGCCGCGTCCAGCACGTCGCCGTGCGGTGGTGCTGTGGCCCATAGACACGCTCCACCCGCGGCAAGAGATCCCGGAGCTTCTCCCGCGCCTGCTCGTCGTGGCCCTGGGCCGAGAGGGCCTCGGCCAGGTTGGCATGGCTCCAGAGGGTCAGCGGGTGTTCAGGGCCCAGCGCCTCCTCCCGGATCGCGAGGGCTCGTTGGTGCAGCTCGGTCGCGCGGCCGAGCTCCCCGAGGCTGAGATGGGTGTTCGCCACGTTGTTGAGCCCCTTGGCGACCAAGGGATGGTGGCTCCCGAGGAGGCGAGTCCACGAGTCGAGTGCGGTGGTCTGGTGGGCCAGTGCCTCCTCGAACTCACCTTCGGTGTGGAGGATGGCGCCAAGGAAGTGATGGACCAGGATCACCTGCCGGTGAGCGGGGCCGAGCGCTTCCTCAAGCATCTTCAGCGAGTTGCGCGACCGGGCTATCGCCTCCCGGTTAGCCCCGCACACCGAGGCCACCATGGCCCGCGAGTCCTCCAACTCGCCCCGCAGAGCCAGGGGACCTCCCACGCGCTCGATCGCCGCCTCTGCGTGCATCTGCAGCACCGGGGCGTCGTCGCAGCGCCGTTGATAGTAGACCGCGACTTCCAGAAGCTTCAGGTAGGCCCGCGCCGCCAGGACATCGTCGTGGCCAATCTCCGCCTCCACTGCGCCGCGGTGAAAGGAGGCCGCCGCCGCGCCGTGGTCAGCCAGCTCGCGCTGCGCGCTTGCCAACATGAACGAGAGCTCGGCCTGAAGGGGACGGTAGCCGACGGCCCGCGCCGGCTCGATGAGCCGGTCGGCCACTGCGCGCGCCTTCGCATACCTCCCCGCTTCGAAAAGGGCCTTGAGCTCGGCCGACTCGACGCTCAGCCGCTCCACCTCGGCTCGCGCCTTGTCCCCCTGGGGAGGCGGGACGACGGCGAGCAGGGAATCGACGTCTGCGCAGGCCTTCAGCTCATCGGTCAGGGACTCCAGGGCCTCGACCGCGTGCGTCACGACCTGAGCCTCGGCATCCAGCAGCGCACCGACGAGCGCCCTGAGCTCCCTGCGGCGTCGCTCGAGGCAAGCGGTTCGCAGGCCGTGGACGAGGTCCGACTGCTGCCCGCGCTCGCGGGACTCGCATGCCTCGCGGCGCATGTCCTTCCAGCGCGCCTCGAAGAGGTCGATCCGGCTCTCGGTACTGCGAAAGGCGTCCGCCGCATAGCTCTTACCCGTCGCCACGAACGCCTCGCGCATCGCTTGGCGCTGCTGCTCTTCCCAGAGCTTCGAGAAGGGATCGTCGTCGAAGCGGCAACGCTGGCCCGGGCCGACGGCAAGGGTGCGTAGGCCGAGGATAGAGCCGGTCGCGAGCGTAGCCACGACCGCTGCGACCTGGATGGCGCGCCAACGACGTCGGGGGTCCCAAGACAGCTCCTGGAGCAGCTGCTCCATCGAGCCGAAGCGCTTGGCTGGGTCGAGCGAGAGGCCTCGAACCAACGCGCGGTGCAGCCGGAGCGGGACGCCCCGGCGCCGCGGCTGGAGAGGGCGGCCCGCCGGGGCTTGGGCGCCCGGCCGCTCCGAGCCGGCACCGACGCCGGGGCGCGCGCGATACCACGCCTCGTAGAGCGCCACGCAGAAGCTG
>JACRCT010000075.1 GCA_016218885.1 Deltaproteobacteria bacterium
GCGCCCGGCAAGGATCTCCCGCCCCATGATCGGCCTGCTCCTCCTGCTCATCCCGGTCTGCTGCTTCGCTCCCGGCTTCTGGGTGGTGCGCAAGCTCCGCTGGACCCCGCTCGAGACGCTGGCCGCGTCGGTAGGCCTGTCATTGGTCGTGGTGTACCTGGTGGCGTTGGGCATCCACTGGGCCCATCTGCCCTGGGCGCTCAGCTGGGGGCTCTCCGCGGTTTCCCTGGCGGCGCTGGTGGCCAGCCGCCGCGAGCTGGCGGTGCTGCTGCGGCGGGTGACGGTCCGGCGGGCCCTGCGCTGGTTCGGGGTCCTCTTCGCGGCGAATCTGCTGATGCTGGCCGTGATCCGGCACTACACCGGCGGGCTCTGGTGCTGCGACTGGTACGAGCACTACGAGCGGGCCCTGTGGTTTCTCGACTTCGGGCCCGTCGAGCACCGGTTCATCAACATCTACCTCTTGCCGGCGCGGCCCCCGCTGATGAACCTGGTGACGGCCTTCTTCATGGCCCAGGCTGGCCGCTCGTTCTCCGCCTTCCAGGTCGTCTGCGCCTTCCTGAACCTGATCGTCTTCTTGCCCTGCGTGCTGCTGGCGCGCCACCTCGCGCCGCGGGGGGCCCGGCAGACGGCCCTCATCGCCATCCTCTTCGCGCTGAACCCGATGATCACCGAGAACGCGCAGTTCACCTGGACCAAGGCCGCGACCAGCTTCTTCGTGGTGCTCGCCGTGGCGCTCTACCTCACCGGGTGGCGCAAGGCGGATCCCGTCCGCACGGGCGCGGCCTTCCTCAGCCTGTCGGCGGGCATCCTTGTGCACTACTCGGCGGGCCCCTTCACCGTCTTCCTCGCCCTCCACTTCGCCCTGTACGTCCTCTGGTGCAGGAAGGGAGCCCTTCGCAGGCTGGGCGAGCTGGCGGGCATCGTGCTTCCGAGCGCGGCGCTGCTGGGCACCTGGGCTGCCTATGCCCTGAGCCGGTTCGGGCTCGAGGGGACGCTCCTGGCGAACTCGGTGGCGCGCGACAGCAAGGGCATGAGCTTTGCGGACATCTTGGAGAAGACCGGCGGGAACATCGTCGACTCGATCATCCCCTACGCCCTCCGATCACAGGCGAGCGTGACCGTCAACGGCGATACCCTGCGACGGGTCGTGGACGGGGCCTTCTACACGTACCAGGTGAACCTGCCCTTCGCGATCGGGTCGGTGGGAGGCGTGCTCGCGTTGGCGCTGCTGGTGCGCTCTCTCTGGCCGGGCCGGGGCGGCCTGCCCGGACGAGTGCCGTTGTTCTGGCTCCTCCTCGTGCTCTTCACGGGCGTGTTGGGCATCGCTACCCATGGGGCTCGCGACCACTACGGGGTGGCGCACGTCGGCCTTCAGCCCTTGATCGCCATCGCCATCGCCTTCGTCGCCGCCAACCTGCCCTCGGTCCCGAAGATGCTCCGCGGGCTCCTGCTGGGCGGCCTCGCGCTCGACTTCGTCTTCGGCATCGCCATCCACCTCTACATGGAGAGCCAGGTGGAGAATTGGGCCACCGACGGCAATCTGGCGCTCAAGAAGGCCGGCAACCTGGACCGGGTGTACCTGGGGGATGTGCTGGCCCGGGCTTCGCGGCCGCTGCTGGTTCTGGGGCTGATGGTGGCCTTGGCGCTCCTCTTCTACGCCTACTGGGCGATGGCCAGGCTCCCCGAGTCGCCGTGGCGGCGACGACACCGACACGTCATAGCGCCCGGGTCGTGACGTCCTTGGAGAGGAGCGCCTCAAACAAAACCGAGACAAACGACGTCGAGTCCGTGTCTGATGAGCCGCGTCCAGGGTGCCTTCGGCTACCCAGGAAGCAACTCGGCGTCGGCCGTCGCGAGAATGAACACAAGCCCGTGAAGCGGGCAAGCTCGTATCCAGGGAGACCACATGAGCCACTCCATCTCGCGGCAGGATGCCCGGATTCCCAGGCAGCCGCAGCAGACGTCCCAGGTTCAGTCGCTCGCTCAGAATGCCCTCGGCAACAAACCTGCTGCCTCGGACGCCTTGAAGAGGCTCACGGAGCTCTTTGGCAAAGACGTGTTCGAATCCGCCACGTCGACCGAACGTCCGGGCGAGACTCCCGGCAGTGAGCAGCCCGGCGAGACCCCTGGTGAGACCCCTGGCAGCGAGCGGCCTGGTGAGACCCCTGGTAGCGAGCGGCCTGGTGAGTTCCCTGGTTTGCGTCCCGGTGAGCGTCCCGGACTGCGCCCGGGCGAGCGTCCTGGGTTGCGCCCTGGTGAGCGTCCGGGGCTGCGCCCGGGCGAGCGTCCTGGAGGCCTGCGCCCGGGCGAGCGTCCTGGTGAGGTTCCGACTGAGCCGCCGACGACACCTCCGACTGAGCCGCCGACGACGCCTCCGACTGAGCCGCCGACGACACCTCCGACCGAGCGCCCTCCGGCTGAGCCGCCGACTACGCCGACCACTCCCACTACGCCCACTACTCCGACCACGCCGACCACTCCCACTACTCCGACCGAGCGCCCTCCAACCACACCGCCGACCGAGCGCCCTCCGGCCAAGCCACCAGCCGAGCGTCCGACTGAGGGCGTGGCAGAGGTCGAGAGTCCCGACCCCCAAGAGTCGACTCATCCCACCGGCTCGATGCAGGTCGATCCTGCAACAGGCGTGGTGATAACGCCTGGCGGCTTCAAGATCGAGCAGCTGGGCCAATACGAGTGGAAGATCACTGGTCCGGATGGCTCGAGCACCCGGATCTGGGGCGATCCTCACGTCGCGGAGAGCGATGGCGGTGCGTGGGACTTCAAGAAGAACTCCAGCTTCGTGCTCCCAGATGGCACCATCATCAACGTCAACACCAAGAAATTCGGTGACATGACGGTGACGAGCGGCCTGGACATCATCAACGGCAACGACCGTGTCCAGGTGACCGGTATCGACGCGGGGAAGGGCCAGGTCGGCCAAGTCACTGGCGATGGGAAGTTGGCTCTGGAGCAGTACGCGGCCAACGAGCTGCTCGTGATGGGCGAGACCGCTGACGATTGGTCCTACTCGGGCAAGGAGGTCGTCGGCTCTGAGGGCGGTGGAGACTCGCTGAAGCTCGGAAGCGACCTGAAGAGGAGCGGGCTTGCGGCGAGCGACCCCATGACCAACCTGTCTTCGCTCATCCCGTACCTCAGCCAGGCTGGGGATCTGAAGCCGGCTCTCAACGATGTCGCTCAGATGCTCAGGGTGTACGATGCTCAGCCTCAGCCGTTCAGGCTTCAGGACCAGCTGAGCAGGTAGCTTGCCCAGCGGCGCGGATCGGCTTCCGGCCGATTCGCGCTCGCCGACCAGAGAGCAGCCAGGAGTCCCTAAGTGGAGAAACCGCCCGCCCCCGCAACCGTCGCCAAACGGAAACGAGCGCCGCCCAGCGAGATCGCCGAGAAGCTGGCCCAAGGGCGGGTCACGATAGGTCAAGCCCTTGGGTTGACGGACGAGCGGCTCTACCAGATCGCCCAGACCGCTCACCAATTTCTCCAAGCCGGGCTCCTGCCGAAGGCGCTCGTCCTCTACAAGGGCTTGGTGCGAGCAGCCCCTTCCGACAGCGTCTTCCACTGCCAGCTCGCGGCGACCTACCTCGCCCTCGGACGCTTCGACGAGGCCTTCGGCGAATACGAGAAGGCCCTGCAGTTCAACCGGGCCAACGTGGACGCGCTGGTGGGGCGAGGGGAAGTGCACCTGCGCAACCAGCGGGTACCCGAGGCGCTGGAGGACCTGGCCGCAGCCATCAAGCTCGACCCGA
>JACRCT010000830.1 GCA_016218885.1 Deltaproteobacteria bacterium
CTCGCGCAGGCTCCGCTGCGAGGTGGTCGTCCCGTCGCGCAGGCTGAGCTCCGCGACCCGCTGGATCTCGACCTCGAGCCGGGAGGCGATCCTCCGCGCGATCTCCGAGCGGGCGCGCGCCTCCGCCTCGGCTCGCCCCGCCGGCGACGAGGCGGCCGCGACGAGGAAGCGGTCCGGCGGGCAAGCCTGGTGCGGGCTGCCCTCCGGATCCAGCAGATAGCCGGAGAGCGCGGCGGTCGCGCACGAGCTCATGAGCAAGCCGAGCCCGAGGATGGCGAAACGACGGAGCGTCACGGGCAATACCTCGCGATGCTGGCTTGCTCCGAGAGCTCCCGCCCTCAGCGCGCCGGGGCCGAACCCTGCTGCGCCTTCTCCTCCTCGAGGTACTTCTGGCGGACGGCGTCGAAGCGCATCTGCGCCTCCTCGTGCTTTAGCTCGAGGCGCTCGGCCTGCGCGCCGGCCATCATCGCGTTGACGATGTCCTGGGACATCTTGTTGGAGTCCACGGTCACGTAGGCGCGGACCCAGACCTTCTTGGGCTCGGTGCGCGAGGGCCAGAAGAAGTAGTCGCCATAGCGCAGTCCGTGCAGCGTGGTCTGCTGGTAGCTCTGGTTGATGTCCTTGATGGTGTGCTCGCCCACGGTGCGGCCGTTGGACAGGTCCTTCATCGCCGAATTGAGCCGCTCGGTGAGCCGGCCCACCTTGGCGGTGACCTGGTCGGCGAGCCGGTTCTTGCACACGGTCTCCGCGTCGGTCTTGGCGGCCTCGACGTCGGCGGCGGCGAAGGCGGACTCGGCCACGGCGCACAGGGCGGAGGCGTCGGAGATGCCGGCGCACGGATCGCTCACCCAGGCGGGGAGGCCGTCGTCGGCGATCTCGGTCTTCTTGATGGCGGAGTCGCCGCTGCTGCAGCCGATGAAGGCGACGAGAGCTCCGAGTACGACCGGGATACTGAGGGCACGCATGTCGGCTCCTGGTCCGTGGAGCCTCGGCGACCGCCGAGGCTCGTGAGGTGCACGCAGAGTACAACTCTAGCGTGGTGGTGAGCAAGCAGGCAGGCGCCTACCGTCCGCCGCCGTGCGAAGGCGCCGCGCAGAGCGTGAGGAGCAGTACCGCAGCCCCACTTACCTGGGGATCCAGCGGCGCCTCGCCCACTCGGTCCTGCGGCTGCGGCAGGAGCGGGAGCTCAGCCAGGAGGTCGCGGCGGAGCGCTCGGGGATGGCGGTGCAGGTCTACCAGCGTGTGGAGGGGGCGAAGGCGAACGCCACCCTCACCACCATCGCCCGGCTGTGCGACGGGTTCGGCGTGGACGTGGCGGAGCTCTTCGCCGAGGAGGCCAGGGTAGCCCGGCGGGAAGCGCAGCCGGGACAGGCCGTGCCACGGCGGCGGCAGCGCCCCTAGGCAGTTACGGCGATTTGGTCGCCACCTTGACTCCACGCCGCCAGGCGCGAAGATCTGCCTCTTTTCCGGACCGGGAGCCAGCTTTGTCGACGTCCTCCGCCTTCCTCTCGAAGCACAAGCGCACCAACTACTGCGGCCAGCTCCGCAAGGAGGACATCGGCAAGACCGTCGTCCTCTACGGCTGGGTCCACAATCGTCGCGACCACGGCGGCGCCGTCTTCATCGATCTGCGCGATCGAGACGGCGTGACGCAGGTGGTCTTCGAGCCCCACCTCGGCGCCCAGGCGCACGAGCTGGCGGGCGACCTCCGGCTCGAGTACGTGGTCGGCGTAGTGGGGGAGGTCGCCTCCCGCGGCGGGAACGCGAACCCGAAGCTGCCCACCGGCGAGATCGAGGTGAAGGCCAGCGAGCTGGTGATCTTCAACCGGGCCGAGCCGCCGCCGTTCCTCATCGAGGACCACATCGACACGAGCGAGGAGATCCGGCTGAAGTACCGCTACCTCGATCTGCGGCGGCCGCCGGTGCAGCGGGTCTTCCTGCTGCGGCACAAGATCAACCACGCCGTGCGCAACTTCCTCTCCGGGCGCGGGTTCCTGGAGATCGAGACCCCGTTCATGATCCGCTCGACGCCGGGCGGGGCGCGTAACTTCCTCGTCCCGTCGCGCCAGAACCCCGGGCGCTTCTACGGCCTGGCGGAGAGCCCGCAGCTCTTCAAGCAGCTCTACATGGTGAGCGGCTTCGATCGGTACTTCCAGATCGTGAAGTGCTTCCGCGACGAGGACCTGCGCGGCGATCGCCAGCCGGAGTTCACCCAGATCGACATGGAGATGTCGTTCGTCGAGCCGGAGGACGTGCACGAGGTGATCGAGGGGCTCTTCTCCGCGATCTTCCGCGAGGCGCTCGGGGAGGAGATCAAGACGCCGTTTCCGAAGATGCCCTACGACGAGGCCATGCGGCGCTACGGCGTCGACAAGCCGGACACTCGCTTTGGCCTCGAGCTCGTGGAGCTCACGGAGCTGGTGCGGGAAGCCGGTGGCGGCGGGGTGCCGCTGTTCGCCCAGGCGGTCGAGGCCAAGGGGATCGTCAAGGCGCTCAACCTCCCCGGCGGCGGCGGGATGAGCCGCACGGAGATCGACAAGCTCGAGGACGTGGCCAAGAGCTTCGGGGCCAGGGGGCTGGCCCGGGCCAAGGTGGCGGCGGGCGGGGAGTGGACCCAGTCGCCGCTCGCCAAGACGATCGACCCGGGCCTGCGCCAGAAGATCAATGAGGCCACGGCGGCGAAGGAGGGCGACGTCCTCCTCTTCCAGTTCGGCAAGGCCAAGCAGGTGAACGGCGTGCTCGGGCAGATGCGCGTCCAGCTGGGCAAGAAGCTGAACCTCATC
>JACRCT010000828.1 GCA_016218885.1 Deltaproteobacteria bacterium
ACCGTGGGATAGGGGGAGTCGGAGACGGCGGCTCCTTCCGGAGCGCCGCTTCCGTAGAAGCGCAGGCGGGTCAGCCCCTGGGCGTCGACGGGAACGGCGAGCTGCCCGAGCCGAAGACGGTCGTCCTCGATGGCCACCTCGCGCTGGCCGGTGAGGGCCGCGGCCGCGGCCAGTGCCAACGAGGGATAGTAGCGGCCCTCGTGCCGCCACAGATGGCGCACGCCCCGCACCACGCCATCCTGATCTCGCTCGAGACGGAGGTTGCCGAACCGGGTGGTGCTCGCGGCGAGCGCGGCGACCGGCGTCTGCAGGTTCTGGAAGGTCTTGATCCCCTGCGCTGGCCCCCCGCCGAAGGCGAGCGAGTTGCGCTCGGCGAAGAGCACCTCGACGCTGACCCGGTCGAGCGTCTCCTCTGCCTTCAGCTCGCGCAGCGAGAAGGCGTCGCGACCACTGCGGCCAGGCTGCCCGAGAAGGCGCTCGGCCTCCTTCTGCGCCGCGAGGCGATCTCGATACCCCCCCATCCAGACCTCAAGACGCTCCCCCGAGAGGACGACGTAGGGGCGGGCGCCAGCGGCAAGCAGGGGACCGGCAGCGAGCAGGGCTGCTCCCCTGGTGGCGTAGCTGCCTTCCAGGGCGGCCCAGCGCCCGGGCTCGAGCCCACCCGCCTCCAAGGCCTCACCAAAGGAGAACCCGGCCACCACCCCGCCGGTGCCATCGAGCACCTTGGCAAGGCGCGCGTCGTCTCCGGCGAAACGGGAAGCATCGTCAAAGGCCGCGTCGAGCACCACCAGCTTCGACCCGAGGGCGCGCAGCTCCGCCACCAGCCCGCCCAGGCTCTCGCGAGGCCAGGGCCACCCCCCCAGGGTCTCGCGGGCCCGCTTCACCGAAGACTCATCGATGGAGACGAGCACGATTTCCGGGCTGGCGGGCCGCCGCGACGACTCGCGCCTCGCCAGCATGTCGAAGAAGGTGGTCTCGAGTCGGTCGACCGCGCCCACCGAGCTGGCGGAGCTGGTCGGCTCCAGGGCATCGGGGTCGGAGGCCGGGCGCAGCCGCACGACGGCGGCGGCGGCGGAGCCGACCAAGAACGCGACGACGAGGCTGGTGGCGAACTTGCGCGCCAGAGAGAAGCGGCCCACGAGCGGGACAGTCTAGCCGTCCGTCCTTGGGATGGGAACGCGGTTCCGACGATGGCAGGGACTGCGGTCGTTCGCGCCGGCTGCTAAGCTGTCGCGCACGACCGGTCTCTGGAGGAGCCATGCCGCTGCCCCTGAAGTCTCTCAGCCGAGCGCTCGTCGCCGCCCTACCGCTGCTGTGGCTCGGGTCCTGGGGCTGCGGCCTGTTCGAGAGCGCCCAGTCGGACAAGGTGCTGGCGGCCACGGTCCTGGCAACCCCGGCGTACGACTTCTCGGCGCTGGTTCCCGACGCGTCGTTCCCCTTCGACTCGGGCGTCCCCCTGCCCTCGGTCGACGCCGGCTTCGCCACCACCCTGCCCTCGCAGACCGTGGCCCAGGTCTTCTTCGGCCAGCGCAACGAGGACCCCACCAAGCAGCCGGCGGGCCTCGCCGGGGCCAGCGTCAAGCTGGCGATCAACGGCAAGGTCTTCGACCTCAAGGACCAGTCCAGCGGGAGCTATGGGCTGACCACGGTGGAGGACCCGAACCTCGTCTTCGTGCCCGGGGTACCCTACGCGGTGACGGTGGTCCAGGGCGGCGAGACCTTCACCGCCACTGTGCAAGGCCCCGCCGAGGATCACATCGAGCAGTTCCGGGTGCAGGCAGGCCGTCCGCTCGACCACGGAGCCGGGCAGGAGCTGCAGCTGACGCGCTCCAACACCGAGAACATCGCCTTCACCACCGTCTTCCCGCTCACCAGCTCAGGCCAGGGCGAGCCCACCTACACCAACATGCCCAGCACACCGCTCGACCTGCTCGATCTCATCGCCAACGATGCGCCGTGGAAGCAGAAGATCATCACCATCCCCGGGACCGCGTTCCCTCAGGGGGCGACGTACTACGTGGTCACCATCGCGGCGGTGAAGAAGGGCAGCACCTCCAACAACCTCTTCACCACCTCCGCCTTCCTGGCGGGCAAGGCCGACATGGGTCTGGTGAAGACCCGATAGCCACGTCCCCGCCATAGGAGGTGACGATCAATCGCCTCCCGTCGCCGGGCCCGCCGATGGATCGTCCCCTCTTCAGGCGAGCTTCAGGACGAGCTCGATCCGCCGGTCGATCTTGAGCTTGATGAGGAACCCGACCAGCAGCTCTGCTGCCTCGCGCGGCATCAAGTGCTCGTAGGGGCTGCGGCCGTCCGGGCGGGCCTCGGCCTCGATCAACGGACCGCGGTTCATGAGCCGGAAGCGGGGAAAGGCCCTCCCCGGGATCCTCAAGGAGATCATCCCCTTGACCGGTACGAAGCGCTGGCTCGGGTCGTCGAGAAGCGCCTCCTCGTCCTCGAGCCTGTCGAACCGCACCGAGTCGTTGCCTTCTTCGCGGTAGAAGCGCGGCGGCTCCGGCCCCAGCTCGTCCACCGAGTCGTCGAGGAAGGCATCGAAGCGGGTGAAGAGCTTGCCCGACACCACATAGGCGAAGAGCAGCAGCTCCTGTGGCTCAGGGCGGACCAGATGGACGAGCGAGCGGTCCCTGCCGACGGGCTGGACCTGCGCCTCGACGCGGGGGCGGTGATGAGCCAGCAGGGTGTCCGCGTGCTGTTGGACGCGGGCCTTGACCTGCGCGATCTCCGACTGAAAGAAGCGCTCCTCGTCCTCGGCGCGGCGGCGCAGGGCCTCGCGGGCGCCTTCGAGCTCGCGCTGGGATTCGGCGATGAAGCTCCCGAGCGGATCGGCGGCAGCCAGGGAAGCGTCCGGCGGCGCGTCCGCGCTGGCAGCCGGAACCGGGCTCATCATGAGCGCCCGGGCATTCTCCACGGACCTCAGCAGCATCCCGGCCCGGAGGTCGAGCGTTTCCCTCTCGGAAGCTCGGCGAAGGGCGGCGCCAGCCTGGGTGACGAGGAGGCGGCGCCAGCCGTCGTAGAGGTCTTCGAGGCTCGCCCCGTGAGCACGGGCCAGTGCATCGTCGATTCCGTCCAGGTGCGCAAGGGAGAGCTGGCTGGGCTGGGGCTCAGACATGGCGAGCGGCTCCGGACTTTGGGGGTCCGCCAAGGCCCAAGGCTTTGCCTGCGGTCTGAAGCCTGGAGCCTGAGGTCTTTGCCATGGCCATTCTGCGCAAGATTGCCGACGAAGGGACTACGGCTTCTCCACGACGGTGACGACTCCCTGGATGATGGTCACGCGGTAGTCGTCGCGTGTTTGCGGCCCGCGGCGATAGGCCCAGATCTCCTGCTGGATGCCCTTGGAGCTATCGGCGTCCAACCGATCGACGGAGTCAGGCCGGCCCCAGCTCAAGAGAACGGCCTCCTTGTCCATCCCCGGCACCACGTCGCGCGACCAGATCGCAGTCTGGACGTAGGGCGGGTAGCGAGACAGGCGCTCTTCGATGTGCAGGTCGGCGAGGAGCCGCACGCGCTCCTCATCAGTGGCGGCAGCGAGGTAGCGCTCCTGCTGCGAGTCGGTGAGGAACTGATGGTACTTGTCGTAGCCATCCTTGGCCGGCTGCGAGAGCGCCCGGTAGCGCTCAAGCCGATCAGGCGAGTGGGCGCATCCGACCAGGGCCAGGAGCGAGGCGATGACCAGGAGGAGCCGCATGGCCGTCCTCAGTACACCTCGGTGGGCCCGGGCGACGACTGGATCCACAGGGGCTTGCGCATCTCGACGTGCGGGATGCCCGCCTCCTCGAAGATGGGGCTGGCATCGTGGTAGCCGCGACTGCGGTAGAAGTCGCGGGCGTAGAGCTGAGCGTGGATCCTCACGCCCTCGAGGTGGCGCCTACGGGCCTCCTGCTCCAGGCTCTCGAGGACAGCGCGGCCGACGCCCCTGTGGCGCCAGGTGGCCAGCACGGCCATCCGGCCGATCTGCCCCCACTTGCCTCGCTCGCCTTCGGGCGGGCTCTTGAGCGCGACGAGGCGCCCGGTGCCGATGGCGTGCTTGCCGTCCTAGGCGAGCACGTGGAAGGCCTTGGCATCCTCCGCATCGCGCTCGAGGCCCTCGGGAACCCGCTGCTCCTCGATGAAGACGATCTCGCGGATGGCGAGGGCCGAGGCAAGATCGCCATCGCCTTGGACGGGCACAATGCGCAGGTCGAACGGCGAATCAGAATCGGCCATGAGATCCTCGCGTCGGAGGGCCGAACATCATGCCCCAGCCGCGCCCCTGTTTGAAAGGGGCGCTCACCAGAAAATGAAGAGGAGCAAGCAGGCCAGCTGGAGCAGGCGCTGTCTCAAAGACCAACCCTGAACCTGCTCGAGGCTCACCTCCTGGCAGTTGGGAAGGAGCCCTTGGAGCCAGCCCTCGATGACGCCAGCCACGCGGTCGCCCACGACCGCGACATTCAGCTCCAGGTTGCGGTGCAGGCTCCAGGTGTCGAGGTTGCAGGAGCCGGCCGTGGCCCACTGCCCGTCAATCACCGCCGCCTTGGCGTGCAGCATCCGCCCCTCGAGCTCGTAGATGCGAGCCCCGGCAGCGAGGAGGCGCCGGTAGCGGGCTCGTGAAGCATTCTGGAAGCTGGGGATGTCGTTGCGCCCCGGGAGGATCACGATCACCTCCACGCCGCGCCGGCGGGCATCGACCAGCGCCTTGAGCATGCGGGGACCGGGAAGGACGTAGGCGTTGTCGATGAGGATTCGCCGATTCGCCTGCCGGATGGCGAAGAGGTAGGCGTGGCGGACCTCCTTGCGGCTGCGGGCGAGGTGGTTGGCGAGCACGCGCACCACGTCGGTGCCCGCGACCGGGCAGTGTGGCGGCTCGTTGATGGGCTCGCCGCCATTGCGGCGCCAGAGTCGTGCGAAGAGGCGGGCCAGCGCCGCCACCGCGGGGCCGCGGACCTCGAGCTGCAGGTCCTGCCATCCCTTTCCCCCATAGCGCGGGCCGGCGTAGGGCAACCCGATGTTCAGGCCTCCGGTGAAAGCCACGCTACCGTCCACGACCAGCAGCTTGCGATGGTCGCGGCGGAACCAACGCCACGCCCGCGCCCAAGGCCGGAGCTCGAAGACCGCCTGCACCTTGACCCCACCCGCCTTCAGCTCCTCGAACAGGCCGCCAGAAGTGAGCGCCGCGCCGAGCGCGTCGACCAAGACCCGCACGTCCACGCCTTCCCGAGCCCGAGCGATCAGCGCGTCGCGGAAGCGCCGACCCACGTCGTCATTCCAGAACTCGTACACCTCGAGCCAGGCCAACCGCTTGGCGGCGCCGATGGCCTCGAGCATGCGCGGATAGGCCTCATCGCCTCCGACCAGCAGCTCGACGTGGTTGCCCCGAACCACCTCGCCCGGCTCATGGAAGTAGGCCAGCGCTTCCGCGTCCACGGGGGGTGGTGGCCGAGGTGGCGGCTGCCTGCCGCGGGATTGGCGCCTGGCACGCGAACGGGGCATGAAGCCATTCTGCCTCCCCCTACCCCCTCCCGGAAGCACGTGAGGAAAGACCTTCGTGCCGGGAGGGGCAGACTGAAGAGCGGGGCGTGGGTAGTGAAGATCCTCCCGATCGGGAAGGTCTTCGCTACCCACGCCCTTAATCCCAGCCGGAGATCGAGACGAGCAACGCCCGATCGCCCCCTCCCGGCCTACCCAATCCTCCCTGAAGTG
>JACRCT010000076.1 GCA_016218885.1 Deltaproteobacteria bacterium
CGACGACGCCACGGGGCGCTACATCGTCTTCCTCAAGAACACCTTCCCCACCGAGATGACGCTCGATGGCCTGACGGTGGTCGTCGACTGCGCCCATGGCGCTGCCTACAAGGTGGCGCCCGCGGTGTTCGAGGAGCTGGGGGCGCGAGTCGTCGCGCTGGGGGTCGAGCCCGACGGCAAGAACATCAACGCCCGCTGCGGCGCGCTCTACCCCGAGAGCCTGGCCAAGGCAGTGGTCAAGCATCGCGCGCAGATAGGCATCGCGCTCGACGGCGACGCCGATCGGGTGATCGTGGTGGACGAGAAGGGCGAGACGGTGGACGGCGACGCGATCATGGCGATCTGCGCACGCGAGCTGTTGCAGCAGAAGCGGTTGGCCAAGAAGACCGTGGTGGCCACGGTGATGAGCAACAAGGGCCTGGAGATCGCCTTGGAGGGGATGGGGGCGAGGCTGGTGCGCACCCGTGTGGGCGACCGCTACGTCGTCGAGGAGATGCGCAAGCATGGCTACAACTTCGGTGGCGAGCAGAGCGGGCACCTGATCTTCCTGGACAACGCCACCACCGGCGACGGCGTCATCGCCGCTCTTGAGCTGCTGGCGGTGATGCAGCGCACCGGTGCCCCGCTCTCGCAGCTCAAGACGCTCTTCGTTCCGTTGCCCCAGACGCAGGTCAATATCCCCATTCGCACGCGGCGTGAGCTAGGTGAGCTGCCGGCAGTGATGCGCGCCATCAAGAAGGCCGAGCTGCGCTTGGGCAAGGACGGCAGGGTGCTGGTGCGCTTCTCGGGGACCGAGCTCAAGGTGCGCGTGCTCGTCGAGGGGCAGGACCGAAAGGTCAACGAGGCGCTCGCCGAGGAGATCGTCTCGGAGCTCAAGAAGGCGCTCGGGTAGCCTGCCCGGCCACTTGACCTGAAGCCTGGGGTGCCCCGCCCGCCAACAAAACAAGGGCCGCCGGTGTAGCGAGCACCGACGGCCCTCTAACCATGGCTTGCCTTGAGAGGGGCAGTGCCATGGCTGTGCTGACCCTGAGGCAGTCCGCCCTCGGCGTCAAGGGACGATGCTCAGGGAACGCGCGAGAACGTGACGTCCCCGGAGGTGGATTCGGGCGTGACGACCGCGCCCACGAGCGCCGTCGGTCCTGATTCTGCGAGGGACGACGCAGGGAGAAGTGCCAGGAAGGCTGCGAATGGCCAGGAACGCATGAGGTGCCTCCAAACGGTGAGAATGCGAATGGCCGTTCGTTGCCAGGTGCCCCAGGAACGATCCCTGCTGCCTTGCTCGCTGCCAGGCCGTCAGAGCCCTTGAAGGCAGGCGAGTAGGGGTGGAGAAAGAGGCGGGCGCCTCCGACCACCGGCCGCAAGTCGCTTGCGTCGCGACCGCCAGACCGCGGACACTGAGCCCCGATACGCCATGGGGACCTGTCCGAACTGCGCCGCGAGGTATGCCGAGGAGGTCCACATCTGCCCGGTGGATGGGGCCCAGCTCGGCCCCGATGACCCGGAGCTGTCCATCGGCTCGGTGGTGGGGGAGTACCGGGTCGAGCGCCGGCTTGGCTCGGGCGGGTTTGGCACGGTCTATCAGGTCGTCCATCCGGTGATCGGCAAGGCCGCCGCGCTGAAGGTGCTCTCGCGCGAGTTCTCCTCCAACCCCGAGATGGTCTCGCGCTTCGTCTCCGAGGCACGTGCCGTCAACCAGATCCGCCACAAGGGCATCATCGACATCTTCGCCTTCGGCGTCCTGCCCAGCGGGCGCCAGTACTTCGTGATGGAGCTGCTCGAGGGCGTCCCTTGCGACCGGTACCTGGAGCAGATGGGCATGCTGGAGTACCCGGTGGCACTGCCGCTCTTGCGCAGCATCGCGCGCGCTCTCGACGCGGCCCACTCCGCAGGAATCGTCCATCGCGATCTCAAGCCCGAGAACGTCTTCCTGGTCTTCGACGACGACGGCCTGGCGCACACCAAGCTCCTCGACTTCGGCATCGCCAAGCAGGTGGGCGAGCCTGCTGGCAGCACGCACAAGACGCGCACTGGCTTGCCCATGGGCTCGCCGCTGTACATGTCGCCGGAGCAGTGCCGAGGGACGCCGGTCGACCACCGCACCGACATCTACGCCCTGGGCGTCATGACCTTCCAGGTGTTGACCGGCAAGCTGCCCTTCGACGCCCCGGTGGTGATGGACCTGCTGTTCCAGCACACCTCCGCCGAGCCGCCGAGGCCTTCCTCCCTCATCGCCAGCTTGCAGCCTTTCGACGAGGCGATCCTGCGCATGCTCGCCAAGTCGCCGCACGATCGACCGGCCTCGGCGGGCGAGGCTGTGGACGGGCTCTTTGCGGCTGCGTTGCAGGCCGGGCTGGTCGTTACCGCCGGTGCTCCCAGCTTGCCCAGGCCCGGGCCGCGCGCCCCAGGGGCTGCCCCCGGGACCACCCCCGAGGAGATCGCGGAGACCTCGCCGAGCCTGGCTCCGCCGCTGCAAGCCGAGACGCCGGGCTTGCGCATCCCGCCACCTGCTCCACAACCGGCAACGCCGCGCTCTGCCTACCCGGTGACGCAACCGGGCCGACCTGGCAATACGCGACACGTCCGGACCGAGGGAGAGCCTGCGCCCCGCACAGCGTACCGATCGGTCGCCTTGGGCGCGCTGGCTGCGGGCGTTCTCGGGGGAGTGGCTTTCCTCGCGGTTCGGGAGCGCGCGCCATCGCCCTTGCCTCCACCCCCTGCCCCCGCGCTCACTCAAGAGCCCATCCCTCCCGCCCCCAAGCCGCCCGACCCTGGCCCGGGGCATGCGTCGCTGGTGCCTTCGGGCAGCGCCGAGAAGCCCGCCACTGACCGGGCCGTGATCGTCACCGTGCGTTGCCCGGTGCAAGGCGCGGCGGTCTATCTCGGGGCAGAGAAGTTGGGCGGGGTGGGGGAGCCCCTTTCCGTGCCACGGAGCGAACGACCGATTTCGCTCACGGTGAAAGCTGCCGGCTACCGTCCTGTGCAGCTGGAGGTGGTGCCGGACGAAGATCAGGACCAGAGAGTGGCGCTCAAGCCGCTCGCTCCCAAGCTCAACAAGGACCTCGAGGACCCGTTCCAGACGACGCCATGAGAACTCTCCTCGGCGCCAGCGGGACGCTGCTTCTGGTGCTCTGTGCCTGCAAGGACCTGCCGCAGCTTCAAGCGGGAGTCTGCGGCAACGGAGTGATCGAGCAGGGCGAAGACTGCGACAGCGTCGCGTCGCCCGGGATGCGCTGTCTCGGTGCGGGCGAGGCAAGCCCCTGCCGGCTGACCTGCCGCCTCCCAGCCGATGCCGGCCCGGGCGCCGCCTCGCCCCGCTGCCCTGAACGATGGGGGTGCGGGCTCGACGGGCTGTGTCGACAGAGCGCGGGCGATTTCGTGCCTACGGGCTCTCCCATCGTCGCCGGGGCGTGGTCGGTCGCTGCCGGGGACTTCGATGGGGACGGCAGGCGCGATCTGCTCACCTGCGGGGCCACGGGCCTCATCGACAAGGCGCGGGGCCGAGTCCACTTCTTCGACTCCGGTGGGACGCTGGCGGCGACGCGCGTTCTTTCGGTGCCGATGATCTCGCCGGTGGTCGTCGATGTCGACGGCGATGGGAAGGACGATCTGGTCTCGGGGGTCGACGGCTTGCTGACCTGGCGTGGCACGGCGGACCGCGAGCTCCTCCCGGTTGCCGCCCCCACCTTCCAGATCGACGGCAAGGCGCTGCGGCTGGTCCCGGTGAGCATCCCGCTGAACCCGACCGAGTTCCTGGTGGTGCTCGAGCGAGGCGCCGAGGTCGCCCTGGCCGAGCCCGGGCGGGACGAGCTGCCGCTCGCGGAGGTGGCGGGTGAGGAGGGCCGGCCGCTGGTACTCGTCGGGCAGCCGGCCACCGGACGCTTCGTCGAGAGCTCCAACGCCGGTGAGGGGTTCGTGCTGGCCTTCTCGGGCGAGCACCGGGTGAGGGTCTTCCAACCCTGCGCGCTCAGCTCTTCGGGGGAGCGGGTGTGGATGCCCGGCCTTGGGCAGGTCGATGTGGCGGTGGGCGA
>JACRCT010000841.1 GCA_016218885.1 Deltaproteobacteria bacterium
AGCATGGTCAGGGCCTCCTTCTGGCACCCTGGATCGCCGCCGTAGCGCGCAGTGCAGCGCAAGCCTGCGGAGGCGCAATAGGCGGTGCAGCCGGCGCCATTGGTGAAGACCCCGGCGCAGATCTCATCGGTCTGCGTGCACAGCTCGAAGCCGGAGTGGCTCGCGATTGCCGAGCAGTCGAGAACCGAGCTGCCGACGCAATGGCCCTGCTGGCAGGTGCTCGAGCCGCTGCACGAGCCACAGGTCAGATCGTTGCCGCAGCCGTCGGGCCAAGTGCCGCACTCGGCTCCGAGGGATGCACAGGTCGCTGACTGGCAGCTCGCATCGAGGCCGCACTCGCACCAGTCGGACAGGTGGCCGTTCGCCTCATCGCAGGTGAGCACGACCTGCGACTCCTTCTGGCAGCCGGTGTCGCCCCCATAGCGGGCCACGCAGCGCAGCCCGGCGGCGGCGCAGAAGGCGCTGCAGCCGGCCCCGTTGGTGAACACCCCGGCGCAGGACTGGTCAGTCTGCGTGCAGAGCTCGAAGCCGGGATGGCCGGCGATGCCAGAGCAGTCGACCTGCGAGCTACCGACACAGTGGCCCTGCTGGCAGGTGGTCGAGCCGCCGCAAGCGCCGCAACTCAGGGCGTTGCCGCAGCCGTTCGGCCAAGTGCCGCACTCCGCCCCAAGGGACGAGCAGGTCGTGGGCTGGCAGGCGCTGGAGTCGGGCGCTCCAGCCAGGGAGGCATCGGCAGGGAACCAGCCGGAGTCGACCGAGTCGGTCACGATGGAGCCGGCATCCACGCCGCTCTCGGCGTCAGGGCCAGAGGTGGCCTCCGCATCGCGTGCGCCGGCATCAACGACAGCAGCGTCCGCGGCCGGCTCTTCTTCGCTGGTCCAGGCGTGGCAGGCGCCGTCCAGGCAAAGGGAGCCTTCGGGACAATCCTGGCTGCCCACGCAGGCCGACGCGGCCACAGAGCCATCCACGAGCGGCGCAGGAGTCAGAATCTGGGCCGAACCACAGGAGAAGAAGGTGGCGACGGCGAGGGTGGCAGCACTGCGATGCAACATGGACAGTCCTTTCCGGCCGCATGCGGCTGCTGGAAACCACGCCAGGATGCTTGCATTGAAGAGCGACCGAGTCGATGAGCTCGATCCCACGGAGCGAAGATGCCTCAGGCGGAGCGCGGGTCAGATGTTGCCGCCGCCGAGCATGTTGATGCGGGCGAAGACCTCACCATCGTCAAAGGCATCTGCTACCGGCTTCGCTTCGGTCTTCTTCGGTTTGGTCATCTTCGGCTCGGCCTTGGCGAGAGACCACTGGGCCTCGAGGCTGTCGTCGATGTCGGCGAAGGCCAGGTGCTTCCCCTCCGGGGAGAAGACCCACAGGCGCGCGTCCAACTCCTCTTCGGTCTGCGAGAACACCGCGAAGGTCCCGGTCTTGGGATCGCGGTAGATCTCGGTGGGCGCGAGCCCGTCGTTATCCCGAGCAAGGTTCTTCACGCGGTTCTGGATGTCCTTGCCCTGCGGCAGCTTCGACTCGGAGACCTTCCACGAGGATTTGAAGTTGTACCCGTCCTCCTGAACGATGCAGTTGCTCCAGATTTTCTGGGCCTCGGCGGGGGTCGTCTGCCGGGGTGCAGTGAGGGTGGCCGGAGCGGCCTTCGCGGTCTTCAAGACGGGCATGGCTTCCTCCAGGAATGGGAGACCGTGCAGTGTCCACGGTCATCGCGCTCATCCCTTTGACGGTTTCGACCGGGCGATCGGCTCGTCCACCGCACACAAGGCAGCGTGTTCTTTCGACATTTCACCAATCGCTCCATCAGCGGGGCGGCGGATGGAGTGCGAGCCAGCCATCGATCTGCGCCAGCGTCTCCGCGCACGGTGCGCCCAGGCGCGCACAGCCCTCGCGCGCCGTAGCAGCGAGCGTCGCCGCCCGGGCGGCATCCGTGCGTGTCTGGTCGAGGACCCGAGCGAGTGCTAGACGAGCCGCATACAGCTCGGGAACCTCGCGAGGCTCGGCCTGGAAGAGGGCCACCGAGCGCTCGAGATCGAGCAACGCCTCTTTTCCGCGACCGAGCGCCGCCTTGGCGCGCCCGAGGCGAACGAGCACGTAGGGCAGCTCGCGAGAAACGTTGGTGGTCCGAAGCGAAGGGGCTGCCTCCAGCAGCTCGAGCGCCCTCTGCGCCTTTTCCTGCCGCAGCGCAATCTCTGCCAGATTGACCCGCACGATTGATTGCAGCGGATGCTCAGGAGGCAGCTCCTTCTCCACCACGTCGAACGCCCGCTCAAAGACGGTCTTCGCATCGGAGAGCTGGCCTTGGCGGAGCCAGAGGTCTCCCAGGTTGTTCAGCACGGAGCAAATCGCCCCAGGCTTCCCGCTCTTCTCTACCTGGGTCAGCATCCGCTCGAGGACTTGCATAGCCTCGCCGTAGCGGCCCTCGCACACCAGCGCGTTCGCGCAGATCAGCCGGTGGTTGACCATGGCCAGGGACTCCGACCCGACTTCGCGCTCGAGAACCGGCAAGGCGATGGCGCACTCTGCCGCCGCCTCAGTGCAGCGCCCCATCTCCTTCAAGGTCGTCGCACGGTTCGTCCGCGCCGAGGCAACCGTCGGGTGCTCGCGACCCAGGAGCCCTTCGAGGACCTGCAAGGAGCGTGTGGACATCGCCAGCGAATCGGTCAGTGCGCCGCTTCTCTGAAGGGCCACGCTCAGCCACCCCATTGCGTCCGCGGTCGCGAGGTGCCGCTCGCCCAGAGACCTCTCGAGCTGGGTGACGCTCGCCGCGAGCTCCTGCCTGGCCTCGGAGAACCTCCCAGTGCAGACGTAGAGATAGCCCAGGCTTCGTCGACGCCGAGCGTCGAGATCGTTCGGCTCCGCTATCCGGCTCAAAGCGGCCTGTGCGTATCGGTCCCACAGGAGCGCCGGCTCTGGCTTGGCGCGGTCTAGACCCACGGTGGTGATGAGCTCCGTCCACGCCTGTGCGGCGAGCGCGTCGTCCCGCCCCGCTTGAGCGGTCTGGGCGGCGCGGTGGAGGGTCGCCTCTGAGTCGGAATACGCCCCCGTCAGCTGCTGCAGCTTCCCCAGCCACAGCAGCGCCTCCGCCTCCAGAGGGGCGTGCCCGACCTCGGCCACCTCCGCAGCGAGCGGCTTGGCCAGCGCGATGGCCTCCTTCCACTTGCCGGCTCCCTCGAGCGCGCGAACCTCGCCGAGCCGCTCTGCCAACGCCTCCCATTGCGCACGCCGCGCGGGGTCCGAGGGGGGCAGCGCCCGGCCACGAAGCCCGGCGGCGTCGGCGCACCCCTCGAGCGCGGGTAAGGCGCCGACCGCGGAGAGCGCGTTCTTGACCACCAGCGCGTCGGGCTTCTCGAGCGTGCGCGTCAGCGCGACCAGCGCCCTGCGGCGCTCGTCGAGGCACTGCATCCTCAGGTCCAGCAGCTCCTCGGACTGCTCTCCGCGCAGCCGGGTTGCCTC
>JACRCT010000824.1 GCA_016218885.1 Deltaproteobacteria bacterium
CGCGAACTGGCCAACTGAGGGGCGCTCTCCTGGCAGCACCCCAAGACTCGCCGGCGCGGCGTTGGCTCCCCAGCTTTTTCCAGAACCCGCAAAGGTCGAGGAGGAGAGCGTGGACACCCTATCCGAGATGATGAAGACGATGCCGCAGAAGCCCTTCGCGGCGCGCGACGCGTTGGTCGACTGCATCCGAGCCTGCTCGATTTGCCAACAAGCATGCGTCGCATGTGCCGATGCATGCATGGGAGAGAAGGCCATCGATCGCCTGAAGCGCTGTATACGCCTCAACCTGGACTGCGCCGACATCTGCGTGGCGACCGAGCGCGTGCTGTCGCGGCAGGAGGCGCCAGATCTCTCGCTCCTTCGGCACCAGGTTGAGTCGCTCGCGCTGGCGTGCCGTGTCTGCGCTGATGAGTGCGCTCACCACAAGGATGCGTACGCGCACTGTAAGGTGTGCATGGATGCCTGCAAGGCCTGCGAGCAGTCCTGCAACGACCTGCTCGGTTCTGCAGGGTTCGCGCAGGCGGGCGTGCACTGAGCTGAGCGAGCGTCAGTCGATTGCCTCGACTGCCTGCGTGGGCGGGGACGAAGTCTGCCTCGCCCGAGGAGTCGTCGGGCTGTCGCCCTCCGGGAGCTCGGTGACCTGGTTGGGAAGAGGAAGCACCACGCGGAAGACCGAGCCCCGGCCGAGCACGCTCTCGACTTCCAGACGACCATCCAAGGCTTCGACCAGACGGCGACTCACCGAGAGCCCGAGCCCGACGCCGGGGAACGCGTCCTTCGAGAAGCTCGACCGCTGGAAGGGCTGAAAGATGCGCTCGAGGTCTTCGGGCGGGATCCCGACACCGTGATCCTGCACGGAGACCGCGCCGGCGCTCTCCGAGGCCTTGACCTCCACCTCGATGTCCCCGCCGTCAGGTGAGTACTTGATGGCGTTGCTGAGGAGGTTGCTCAGGACCTGGTCCACGCGGTGGGGATCTGCGAGGACAGGTAGAGCATCCTGGGGCGCCGTCACCTTGATGCAGTGGCCTGACTCGAGACCGCTGAATTGGGCCGCTGCCGAGCGGGTGATCTGGACCAGGTCGCATTCGCGTCGTCGGACTGGCAGTTGGCCCATTTCGACGCGGGTCGCATCCAGCAGGTCCTCGATCATGTGGTGCAGCCGATCGAGGCTACGGTCCACGATCGAGAGGGCATAGCGAAGCTTCGGTTCTGGCGGCAGCGGGCGCTCGGGCCGGACCAACTGGAGCACCCCCCTTCCAGCCGAGAGCGGGTTCCTGAGGTCGTGAGCGACGCCGGCCAGGAATCCGAGACGGCCCTCCCGCTGCCGTTGAAGCTCGTCCGCGGCCTCATTGAAGGCTCCGGAAATCTCCCGCAGCTCCTGGACCCCTGCAGCGGGCGCCCGGACTTCATGGTCGCGAGCGAACTGGCGCATGGAGGCGCAGAGCGCGACCAGCGGCCGATAGAGGCGAACCGACATCGACCGCGCGAGCAGCCCCAGCGCCACGAGGAGGGCGATGCCTACGACGGTCGACACCACAATGGCTGCCTCATCCACTCGGGCGTGTCGCCGAGCAGCTCGGGCATGCGTCGTCAGCAGATCGACGAACGCCTGGGCCGGCCGGAAAGCTCGCTCGTAGGCCTGGTCAAAGGTATTGAGCACATCGAGGACGTCTTGGACGTCTTGCTTTGGGGAGAAAGATGCGGCCTGGCGCCGGTGCTCGTCGAAGTAGAGCGCCACCCGTCTCTCAAGCTCGTCCACTGCGCGGCGCTCCGTCTCGGTCTGCACGTGTCCCCTGGCGAACTCGACATTGCGGCGAAGAGCCTGCCTCGCCCGCTCAGCCTCGGCTTCGTGCGCCCGGTCAGGGTGCAGCAACGCCAGCTTCGCCGCGTGATGGTGCTCCAGGAGGTTCGCCTCGATCTCCTCTGCCAACCGAAGGGTTTCGAACGAGGCACCGAGCTCCTCCGCGATTCGGTGGAGATAGAGGGTCGACGCAACCAGCGCGACCGTTCCAATCAGAAAGAGCGCGGAGAACACCCCCGCAAACACGAACAGGGTTCGGCGGAGCGAGGTCGGCGACTGCTCTGAGCGATGGCTGTCGCGATCCATGCGGACTATTACCTGTCGAGGGTTCTCTGCATTTCCGGCGCTGCGCTGCCTTCCTTCTCCTGCGCCTGCCTGATGGGTGAGCAGAGCGGTCCGAGCCCGAGCATCGGGGCGCAGGCTCGGACCAGCTCTCAGCTCAATGGCAGCCGCCCCCTCCGTCGTGTTGCCGCGGATAATCGTCAGGGCGCCGACTCCGTTCGACGCAACCTGCGGCAAGAAGGCCCAGTAGCACGATCGCAGTCATCAACAGCGTCTTTCGCTTTTTCACCGTCCACCTCATTTCGGGTTCGCTTCACCAGCCCCACTGCTTTCGATCAGCGCTGTTCCAAGCACGAGAAGGCCGCGGGATCGACCGGCCCGAGGTAGCGCCTCTCGTGTACGAACAGGGCTGGCGTGCCCTCGACTCCCAATCTGATGCCCTGCTCGATGTCGTCCGTCAGCCTCCTCTTCGTCTCGTCGGAGTGAAGACACGCGCGGAAACCGTCGTCCGGTGCACCTACTGATGCTGCGAGCGCAACCAGGCCCGACTCCGTTCTGGCGCCGCCTTCGAAGAGGGCGACACGGAACTCGTCACCGCGCCCGAGCCCCTCCGCGCAGATCGCCGCGGCAGCCTGCAAGCAGGCGCCTGGATGGTATTGCCTGGAAAGGAGAGGGTTGCACTTGCTGTCGAGCGGGAATTGACGATGCCGTACCAGAACCTTCGAGCGACTTCGAATGCTGCTCAGGGCACGATTCGCCTGCTTGCAGTGAGGGCATTGGAAGTCCAGGTAGACGTCGAGCTTTATGGGCCTCGTGCCTCGGCCCGCTTGGTCCCTCTCCGAGGAAGCGACCGCGCAGATGCTTGCCACGGGGGAGAAACCAGACGGCCATGCCACCATCCCCAAGAGCAAGGGGAGTGCTGCGCCCCCGGCCACCAAGAGCGCGCGTCCCTGACGCCTTCGCCAGAACCGCCACTCCGCGCGCAAGGCGGACAGACCTGTCTCACCTGTGCGGCGAACCGCAGCCCAAGCGCAGAGCAGCAGGGCCAGGTTGATCGAGTAGAGCCCCAGACAGAGGGGGCAAAAGGCGTCCAGCGCCAGCAGAGAGATGCTCGCCAGCGCGAGCGAGACCGCCACCGAGAACACGCTGGCTGCAAGCGTGACCGCGGCGACCGAGCGCGGGAACGGAAGGTTCCAACGACTCAGGGCGGCGAGCGCCAGGACCACGACGAGCAAGTAGAACCAGAGCCCATGGGCGGCGACCGGCATGCCCGCGAACCAGCTCCATGGACTCAGGGCCACGGCATCGCAGCTCCAGCGCTCGCTGATCGAGCACAGGCTCTTGAAACCGAGGCTTCGGTGCAGCCGGAGGTGAGCGTAGGCAAGGTAGGCGCTCGTGACCGCGCCTATTCCTGCCAGGCCAAGTATGACCGCGGCCAGCCGACGGCTCATGGGAACGGGCAACGCCTCGGGGCTGGGCGTTCTTCGTCTGCGCACACCCCCGTGGCGACTCATGGCGCCCCTCCCGTCCCGTGCGAGCCAGCCACAGCGCGCAGGCGGCGCTCATGGCGACCGAGCGCAATCTCGCTAGTGGTGCGAGCGTTCGTGCCGAATGGCCCTCGAACAATGGTCATGGCGCTCACGCCTCCTTGAGCACTGCGGCGGGGTCGCGGCGTGCTGCGATGAGCGCCGACGGCGCTGCCGCCACGAAGGAAACGGCGGTCGAGGCCAGCAGGCTGACGCCGAGCAGCGGCCAGGCAGGAAGAACAAGGAGCGCCGACTCGGAGTCCTGAACGAGTGCCACGATGCAGGCCGCAGCAAAGCCGGCCAATGCGCCGAACACACCGACGACCACCGCACGAAGGGTCACCGCCAGGAGGAGCGCGTTGGCGCTCACTCCCATCGCTGCGAGCGTCGCGAGTTCCTGCCGCCTCTCTGTCGTGTGCAGGTGGACCCCAACCAGAAGGCACAGCGCGGCGGCCAGCGCGGTCAAGGCATAGATGACGAGCCTGTGGTTTCGGAGGGCCTCGCCTGTTTCGTGGTCGGCAACGATTCCACGGTCTGCGCGGTGGACCGCCGCTTCCTCGAATCGGACTCGCAGCTTCTCTTCAAGCTTCGCGGCGCTCGCGCCCATCAGCGGGTAGACGCGGATCTCATTGCCCCCCCCTGGTGCTCCAGCGAGCGCTTGCGCCGTGGGTAGCGGCGCGAAAGCGGCGAGGTCCTCGACCGAACCAGCGGGTGGCAGCACGTCGGCGATCACGGCAGTTGATGCGCCAACGCGAAGACGCTCGCCGGCGTTCGCCTGGAGCCGTGCTGCGAGCGCCGCGCCGACGGCGAGCTGCCCCTCTCGCAGCGTACGAACGGACTCGAAGGTTGCGGTCGCTCCCTGCTCCACGCCGATGATCGGGGCCTCCGCTCCCGCGACCTGCAGCCGCACAACAAGCCTGGCCTCGACTGCCCGGACTGAGCCGGCAAGCTCCTGTCGGACGCGCTTAGGCAACCCACTGGGCAGGAGGCGACGCCCGGGCTCGAGCCGGCCGAGCTCGGTCGCGCTCAGCCCCCCGACCGTCATCAGAATCGGCGGGGCGAACCGGTCGATCTGGGCACCGACGGCCCCCTCGCGAGCCCGCGAGACGAGCTCGATCCCTGAGCACAGCGCAACCGCCGTTGCCGCGACGGCCAGTGCCCCGACGACTCCGCGGCGGCTTGCCAGCTCACGGAGAACAAGCCAAAGGACCGTTCTCACGTGACCGCCCCCTTCGCCATGGAGGGGCGGTCTTCGACGAGACGCCCAGCCCTCAGTCCGATCACGCGCTCACCAGTTTCGGCCAGGCGCGGGTCGTGGGTGACCATCGCGATGGTCTGCCCTTCGGCGTGGAGCTCCCTCAGGAGGTCCATCACTTGCTCGGTGCTCGCTGGATCGAGATTTCCGGTGGGCTCGTCGGCCAGCAACACCCGAGGCCGATGGATCACCGCCCGACCAAGCGCTACCCGCTGGCGCTCCCCGACGCTCAACTCGGATGGCCGATGGCGCACTCTCTCGCCCAGTCCAAGGCGCTGCAGCATCTGGCTGGAGCGGTCGACGGCGGTGCGGCGTGAGTCTCCGGACAAGCGCGCGGCGAGCACGAGGTTCTCGAGGCAGCTCAAGTACGGGATGAGGTTGAAGGTCTGGAAGACGAACCCGACCGCGGTCCGCCTAAGTCGAGCCCTGGCGCCGGGGCCCATTGCGTCGAGCTCCTTGCCGTCCAGGATCACCTTGCCAGCGTCGGGCCTCATCATCGCGCCGATGGTGAACAGCAATGTGCTCTTGCCACTGCCACTGGGCCCGACCAGGGTCACGAACTCGCCCTGCTCGATGCGGAGATCAATCCGGTCCAGCG
The DNA here is from genome assembly GCA_016218885.1 of Deltaproteobacteria bacterium. GTDB lineage: Bacteria > Myxococcota > Myxococcia > Myxococcales > UBA5297 > JACRCT01. Next base: position 5,463 of record JACRCT010000824.1, read on the forward strand.
CGGTGATCGGTTGGCCGGCTGGGCCATTGAAGCGTCGAACGACAGAGTGCATTTCGATCATTTCAGGGCTCCCGAAGGACGGCTGAGGGGTCAAGGCGTGCTGCGCGCAACGCAAGCGACGCCGCGACAACGCAAGCGACGAGGATGCAGAGACCGATGACCGGCGCGGCCATGCCGCGCGGAGAGGCGAGTGGAAGCCCGAGCAGCATCGCGGCAAGCAAGTTGGTCGCGGGGCCGGCGAGGACGAGGCCGATCGCGGCTCCGAGTCCGGCCACGAGAGCGGCTCGAATGGTGAAGAGCAGCACCGCGTGGACGGGAGTCAGCCCAACTGCGAGCAGGAGGCCGACCTCGCGGATCTGTCGCCGGACCTGCGAGGCAATCAAGGTGGCGATGATTCCGGCCACGAGGCCCAGCCCGACCGCGAGCAGCGCAGACGAGTAGCGCTTCATCGTCGCGACGCTGCCCTTCTGCGCGGCGAGCATTCCGGCCACCGTCAATGCGCGCGTTCCAGGGAGCTGCTGCTCAACCTGCCGGGCGAGCGTCGGCACATCGATGCTGCACCAGCAGCCTCCGAGGCGCAGCGCGTTGATGCCTCCCGGCCTGTCGAGGATCTGCTGCGCGCGGGCGAGTGGCACGAAGAGGGCGAGGTCGAGTCCCTCCGGCGGGGCTTCGTCGACTCTCGCGATTCGCAGCTCGACCCCGTTGGCGGTCAGCAACTCTCCTGGCCGCGCATCCAGGCGCTTCGCAGCCGCTGCCCCGATCACGACCGGCGTCGGCATGCCTTCGGGTGCAGGGGGGGCATCCGGGGTGCCGACGAGGACGAGGTCTTGCCCTTTGATGCTCACGTTCCCGTAGAGCCGTGGCTCCACCAACCGGATGTGCTGAGCCAGCGGCGAGCGGCGGATCTCGTCGGCCTGAGCCTCAGGGAGAACGGCGTCGTTGAAGTTGAGGCGGTAGAAGTCCGCGACCTCGAGCCCGCGTGGGAGCACAACCATGTTGCGCCCCATCCGATGTGCGAGGTCGTGAACCGCCTTTTCCGCAGAGTCTGAGACCGCGCGTTGGGCCAGGAGCGCGGCGACTACCACGCCAATCGCCGCTGCTCCGAGGGCGTGCTCGGGCCAGGCCCGACGAAGACTTCCGACCAAGAGGGACAACATGCTCACTCCGAAGGCGGCCCCTGAAGAGCCGCTGGGAAAGTGCGAGCGCGCTGCGCTCGCTCGAGGAGAACGTGATGGTGTGGCGCGCCACGGCGATTGCCGAGCGCCGGACACGCGGGCTCACGACTCATCGGCGCCGCGCAGATCGCCGAAGCAGATCGGCGAAACGTGAACGGACGTGCGCGCCTGCCCGCGACGGTGGTCAGCGGCTCAAATGAGCAGGGTGCGCAGCTGGAGGAATCTGGGAGGGCCGGAGTCAGACTGGGCGCGGGCCCAGCCATGGTTCCCCAAGGCAGGGGTGGGCGGTTGAGGCAACGTCGCAGCCGACTGGGCGAGGAGGGCTGGTGGTTTCAGGCCACACGAGTGCTGCCGATGATCAACAGCCGACCGTTCGAGCGATAGAAGCTTCTTCGTGCAGCAGCGTTCGACCTCGAGAGAGGTTGCGTCGCCAGGCGAGTCAGCGTGCGAGCCGCAGCAAGGTGAGGCCATGGCGGCCTGCATCTTGGGGCACCAATAGAACGCGTAGGCGGATGGCGCTACCGCGCTGAGCACCAATGCGGCGAGGAGCACGGCCGGGATGACGCTCCGGCGCGCGAGGCCGATGTATCCAGCCCGGCGCCGCCGTATCGCCATCAATCGACCGACAGCCATGCTCTTCTCCGCCACTCACA
>JACRCT010000077.1 GCA_016218885.1 Deltaproteobacteria bacterium
ATCGACCGGGATTCTGGCCGGCCGGCCGGTCCGCCCCCGATCTTTGAGGCTATCGAGCGACGGGGCGAGCGCGAATCGCGTCCGCCACTCATACACGTTCCGCTCAGTGCACCCGGCTTTCGCTGCGATCTCCGGGTTCGTCAACCCCTGCTCGGCCAAGAGCACGATGCGGGCACGCACAACGTCGCGATGCGACCCGCGCTCCATCGCCGACGCGCGCTGCAAGTCAGCGCGGAGATTTTCGGGGACCACGACTTTGATTGCTTTCGGGCCAGGCATGCCCCTCAGTGGGTACAAGCCCGCCAGGCATTCATCGGCGAACCCGGAAAGAACTTCGGGCGGGTGGTACTAGACAGGTCACGACAATGGCGATCCGCGACCGGCTCGTGCCACGCTCACGGCTCGGTCCCTGCGTCGCCGCGGATCCTCCCCATAATCCTCCTAGTTTCCTCCCCAAAGGCCTTCCACTTCGCTTTTGAGGCCTCTACTGCCTCCTTATCCCGTTTCCTTTCGATCGCGCGATTACGTTCCACCCTGGTTCTCACATCCTCTCCCTGCTTCACAAAGAAACATGACATCAATGCCACATCCGCAATCTCACTATCGCGAAACTCTTCGAACAATGCAGGCTTGGCCTCACCCGGCGGCGCTCCCACCTCGGACACATATAGTCCACTTATCCCAGAAACCGTCCCGTCGGGCTTCTTAATTGTCACTACACCAGTGAGCTTCACCAAATAGTAGGGAGAAAGATTCGTCACCAACACCGCGCCCCTCCCGTCACCAGCCTTCACCGCGATTCCACTACAGCGACGTGACGCCTCGAAGATCGCCACATCCTCCCTCGTTTCTTGCACCTCCTTCACGCCTGCGTCTTGCACCTCCGACGACACCGACGCATGGCAGCCCAGCAGCATACCCGCCACCATCACCCCACCGCGGATGCGACGCCGCCCAAGACCACCAAGTCCTTGCATTACACACATGACTACGGCTCCTCCCAGGGCACGCCATTCTCGAACCAATGTTTCCCACTCTTCGATCCCAAGTGCAGCCAGACGGTTGCAGCGAACGGGTGTCGGTTCGAGGCGACCGCTAGGAAACCACAATGCCGGAGTGCCGGCCCACTCGGCGAAGAGGCTGAGCAGTCGGCATGAATAGCGAGTAGGGAACAAGCCCAAAGATCATGCGACCTCCCTGGCGATTTTTGTGAGCGGAAGAGAAATTTGAATTGACTGGAAGGGGCTTGGCCAACAGCACACGCTTTTCGGGCATTCGGCCAAGCCCTTCAGCGGTTGCACGCACACAAAAGCCATTTGCCCGACCCGTCTCTGTCTTGCTGCTGCTTGTTCACGGCCGCTGTGCTTTCGTGCGAGCGCACTCGGTCTCCGCCTTCATGTCGGCCGGACGCTGTCGTTGAGCTCGGCTAGCATGTGCTTCGCGTCAATGTGGCCGGGAGCAAGTCGCAAAAGAACCTGAAGCTCCGCCACAGCCTGTCGCCGATCCCCCTGAGCAACCCGGATCCGAGCGAGACCAAGCCTGAACCCAATGCCGGGCGGGAAGGCCCTGATTCCCGCCTTGGCGATCACCATCGCCTCCATCCACCGCTTCTTCTGCTCGTACTCGAGGAGGAGGTTGAGGTAGTCCGGCTCGCTCGCGGAAGGAGGGCGGAAGAGCCCGAAGAGCTCAAACCGGCGGATCGCGGCCAGCAGCAGCGAGGCGAAGCCCATGACCGCCACCGCCAAGATGAGAGTGCTCGTCATCATGCCTCAGCCCCCATCCGGTACGGGCCACGGCGGGCCCGAACACGACGAAGCCCGCCAAGTACAACCCGTTCAGCACCACGCCGACAACACCCCAGACTCCCGGCGCCCTGCGCCAGAGCTAGGGCGAGCGCCTGCTCGTCGAGCTTCAACGCCATCGCGTAGCGGCGCTGCTCGTAGTGCGTCAGGGCGAGGCGCGAAATCAACCAGTGGTTGCCTGGCTCTCGGCGCAAGGCCCCCGTAATGAGGCGTCGTGCCCCAGCCCAGTCCTCGTCACGCAAAAGACGTTCGATACGCCTACCGTCGCGCCAATCTCTCACTGGCAATCTCCGGTGAATCCGCAAGATGAAGGTCTCGGAAATGGATGCGCCGCACGACGGCAACAACCCCTTGCGGCAGGTGGCCAAGGGAGGCAGGCACCTCTGGCGCCGCAACCAGTCGGTACGGACCCCCATGCGGATCAGAGTCGTAGGCAAACACCCCGCGCTCTGCCAAGAGCTGCCAAGTGTTCTCATATCCAGGCGAGAGCTGCGGCGCGAAGCGAGCCTTCGTCGTCAGGGGGCACGCCAGGAGAATGTCGATGGCTGCCTCGAACAGGTCGGTATCTCTCAAGAACTCCTCGGGTGCGTAGCCCCCTCCGGCCGTGCTGAAGAACGCTACCTTCCCAACAGCATCGCAACCGAGCCAGTCGTACTCGAAACCGCGAATATCCGTAGGCTTTGCTTCATCGCTCACGGGGGTCGCTCACGAGGCTGCAGCCACGGGTGAACTCGGCTTCTTCCAAGGCGACTCGACCGTTCTCTTTCCGCAGCGCGGACAGATCGTCGTATCACTCACGGCTTTCGCGGTTCAAACTCGACCTTGAGAGAACCGCCCACCCTGCGCTCGTCGAAGCCCCGTTCGCGCGTCGCAGCCGCTGTGCCTTCATGCAACCTCAGTCGACCTCCCAATGGACGAGCCGACCGCTCGTGGTGTCGACCTTGGCCCAGAACCAGCGCTTCCCCGCGACCACTGCAAAGGCTGCAAGCCGGCGCCGCACCAGCGGCCGAAGCACCTCGAGCCGGCGCTGCAGCACCTGATGCCACTTGAGCCGGCGGGGGCACGAGGCAAGCTGCTCCTCCAGGAACTCGAGATAGGCGCGAGTAAGGACCTTGGACTCGTACCTCACTTGCCCAGGCTCGAGCTCCTCCCAGGGCTTGGCAAGCACATCGGCCAGCCGGGCAGGGAGGTCACGCCCCTTCATGGCACTGCGCACGACGTTCCAGCATTGGCGATCGGTCTTTGCCACGATTTCCTCGTCTGTCAGAACCTTCGCGTCGTCGACCAGGTCGCCAGTCGTCGTCGGCGGCCTGAACGCCCCACCCTCCGCCCGAACCCCGAGCGCCGCTACAGCGCGTTGAACGGAGCAAGCCGCAGCAAGGAAGGGATGGCCCTTGCCTCGGTCACGATGCCCATATGGTCATACTGCGAGTGGACGTAGAGCAGCTTGGCGACTCTCTCCCGTCGCCTGAACTGCGAGCCCGACGCAGGGATGCCGTCGCGGTAGAGCGCCTCCGGAATGGCGGCTACGAAGGCCGCGCTGCGCTCCGCCGTCTCGAAGCCCACCAGCACCATCCGCCGACCGCTGGGGGGCCGCGGATCCGCCTTGAGCCACGCCAGGAACTCCGCCTCGCAGTTGTAGAGCCCATCGAGCAGGGTGATCTGCTCCAGGCGCGGCTCGGAGAGCCACCCCACCACGGTCCGAAAGGCGCCGCTGTGCCCCATCACCGCGACGGGGCCGGCGGGAATGGGCACCTTCAGCTGGCTCTGCACCGTCTCGAGCAGCGCTCCCAGGTCGGGAAAGCGAACGCGGTCGGGAATGCCCACCGGTGCTTCGGGGACGACGAACAGCGCATTGCGGCGGCTGGTGCGGAACTGCTCGGCCAGGCGGTGCAGCGCCCAAGCCTCATCGGCGTTGGTGTAGTAGCCGTGCAGATAGACCAGCGTCCCGGCGGTGCGGGCATCGAAGCCCTGGGGGCGCCATACATGGATGGGCCCGCGCTCGGTCATCAGACGCCAGTGGATTCCCCCCGCGCTCGGCCCTTTGGTGACCGCCCCGACTTCGTTGGGGCTGGGCTCGACGGCTTCCTGCGCCCCGAGGGCCTGGGGTTCGACCAGCCCGGCCACCGCCTCACCCACCCCGGAGGTTCCGGGCGTCGAGTTCGCTGCGAGCACCAGCGCGAGGAGGAGGACGTTCATCGCCAAGTCTGTGAGGCCTCCCTCGGGCCTTTAGGGCGTCGACAGGGTCTGCGAGGCGGCGACGCCCTTGCGAGCGACGAACAGGTGGGGGCCGCCGCCACCTCCGTCGATGTAGCCGTAGCGGAAGGGAAGCTCGCGCTGGGGCTGGTCCCTCCACGCCTTGCGAAAAGCCTTGTTGTGCTCCTCGTTGGCGCCCAGGAATGACTTGCTGAACTTGCCGTAGGTCTCCAGCGCGAAGCCGGCCTTCGCGAGGTACTTGGGCGGGATACCGGTGCTGTCGGAGACCATGAAGTCCATGTGGGCCAGCAGGTAGTCGCGGATCTGGGCGAACTCATCGCGCCAGAGCAGGTAGCTGGCAGCCTTGGTCATGGCCGAGATGCGACCCTTGGACTCGAGGTGAGTCAGGACCTCGGGGTGCACCTGAAATCCGTCGTTCCCCAGATTCGCTGCGAAGTGGCGATGAACTCGGGTGGGGGCGTCCGGACCTGAGCCCGCCGCCTTGAACACGATTTCGCTGTTGGAGAAGGCAACCGACAAGTCAGGCGACTCCCACTTCCCGCGCAGCGTCTTGGCCCGCTTTTTCTCGAGGGCGGCGATCTCCTCCTCGCTCAGGTAGTGGAGCGAGCCGTCCTGCTGAATCGTGAAGAAGCGCAGCGACACCGGCTCGTAGCCGTGCTCGGCCAACGCCACCAGGAAGAACCCGATCTCCCCAGGAATGTCGCTGCCTTGCCCCTTCTGGAGATTCTCGGTGGTGCTGTTGTCCTTCATCAGCAGCCCCCAGATGGTCTTGCGGAACAGCCCCAGGCTCTCCTTCAGACGGGCCTTCTCGATGTCGTTGAGCCGCCGCGGGTCGCCAGCGTGTTCCAGCGAGAGAGTGCTGATGTCGGTCGCTTCTGGATACGTCGTCAGCGCGGAGATCAGGTCCCCTCCGCCGAACGGGTAGACCACCGTCGAGGGGAGCCCAGCCGGACGCAGCTTGGCGATGAAGTCCCTGGCCTGTCCGATCCACTTCTTCTGGTACGCCTCCTTCTTGGGCCCCATGGCCTTGCAGTGCTCATCGACGACACGAGCGTCGAGGTGAGCCGGCAGCGGGTCGTTCCCGGCACAGGCCACCACCCGGTAGAGAAGCTTCACCTCGGCGGCGAAGTCCTTGCCCGAGGTCACGGAGGCCGGCGCCGACTCGCCCGCGGACGGAGTCGTGGCAGCACCCTCTGCGCCGTTGGCAGCCGGGGCCGCGAGCAAGGCGGCCGCGAGGAGGGCGGAGGAGAACGGGCGGATCATGGAGGCACCGGGCAAGTGAGGAGAGAGCGCGCCATCGCTGGCCGCGCCAGTCTACTGACCGGGCCGGAGATTGCCAAAACCAGGCGCCGCGCACCAAGAGCCAGCGCCGGGGCGCAGTTCCTGGTGCAGTCCACCGACCCGACGGATGGCGCTCAGCCCTCTTCTTCCAGCGGCTCGGAAGAGGTGGAGAACCGCGCCGGATCGCCCCCTGCGACGACCACCCGCTTGAGCTCCTTGTCGTACTCCGCGAGGATGACGCGCTCCATCTTCTGGCGGGTCTCGACGTTGAGCGGATGCGCGATGTCCTTGAACGTGCCGTCCTTGCGACGCTTGGCCGGCATGGCGATGAACAGCCCGGTATTCCCGTTGATCACCTTCAGGTCCCGAACGACGAAGCAGTTGTCGAGAGTGATGGTGACGTAGGCCTTGAGCTTCTCCTCGTTGACCGGGTAGACGCGGACCTCGGTGATATCCATGGCGTTACGACCTCCCCCGGTGCCGAAACACCGCCACGCCAAGCGACGCACTTGGGAGCTCTCGGGTAGCACGCGCCAAGATGGCATGTCAACCAGGCGCCCGGCTATTTTGCCCCAAGTCTCGGGCGCCGGTCACCTTGACGTCAGCTGGGAAATGCCGTGCTCCAGGGGAGCAGAAGGTTGACCCAGAAGGCGAGGTGGTAGCCCACCACCACCGCGTAAGCGATGAGCCCCAGGTAGAGCGTCACCCCCGCGGCGAGGTGCTCGCAGTAGCGAACGAGCAGCAGGGCGGCGGACCCGACCAGGGCCATCTTGAGGCCGAAGAACAGGAGCGGCGACGCCTCCCAGGCGACCCGCATCAGGGGATTGGCCTCCTGCGCGAGCCCGCGCCGCAGCAGGGCCGCGGTGAACGCCGCGTCCGCGGCGTTGAGCACCAAGAGCGCCGCCACGCCGTGGCCCACTCGCTGGCTCACCAGCAGCCGGCCAGCCCTCCCCGTCCCCTTCCCCGTCCATCGCAAGCGCTTGGTCTCCCGAGATCCGAGCTCATCAAGCGCCGCGCCAGACGCGCCCTCCCTTCCCACGAGGGCGGCCCCGCTTGAAGGGGCCTTGCGGCGCGCGCGCCTTGACACCTGCGGTGGACGCCCGCGATCATCCCGCCGCCATTGAGAGGGCGTTCATGCACGGATTTCCTAGGAACGTCGGATGGATCGAGGTCATCTGCGGCTCGATGTTCTCGGGAAAGACCGAGGAACTCATCCGGAGGCTCAAGCGCGCGCAGATCGCCAAGCAGAACGTGCAGATCTTCAAGCCGCGCCTGGACGACCGGTATGCCGTCGAGAGCATCGTCAGCCACTCGGCGCAGAAGCTGGAGTCGGTGGCCATCGAGCGCGCCGAGGAGATCATCCAGAAGCTGCGCCCCGACACCCAGGTGGTGGGCATCGACGAGGTGCAGTTCCTGGGGCCCGAGGTGCTGCCGGTGTGCGAGGTCCTGGCCGAGAAGGGGCTGCGGGTGATCGTCGCGGGGCTGGATCAGGACTACAAGGGTCGGCCCTTCGAGCCCATGCCGCAGCTGCTGGCGGTCGCCGAGTTCATCACCAAGGAGCTGGCCATCTGCGTGGTGTGCGGCAATCCGGCCAACCGCTCGCAGCGCATCGTGTCGCGCTCGGACCGGGTGGTGGTGGGGGCGGCGGGCGCCTACGAGGCGCGCTGCCGCAAGTGCTTCGTGCCCGAGCCCGTCGAGGCGACGGCGCCGGAAAACCTCAAGCTGCTGTAGCTCGGGCGGCCGGCGGTCGCCCTCTCCCATGAACCTGACGCTCGCGACCCGCATCTTCCTGGGCTACGCGGTGGTCATCCTCACCTTCGGCTCGGTGTCCATCTACAGCGTGACCGCGCTGCACGCCATCGGCCGGGAGATCCGCCTGGTGTCGCAAGGCTACCTGCCGCTGGCCAAGGCGGCCGCGCAGATCGAGAGCTTCCAGAAGAACCGCCAGCGCGACACCGACCGGCTCCTCGACGAGAAGGAGCCCGATACCCGGCGCGCGCTGATCAAGCTCGCCCGGGTCTACTTCCCCCAGCTCGTGCGCGAGAAGCTCGCCGCGGCGACCGCGATGGTCCGCGACAGCCGGGCCCGCGCGCCGGAGTCGGAGAA
>JACRCT010000825.1 GCA_016218885.1 Deltaproteobacteria bacterium
GACGAGAAGGACGCCTTCGATCGCTTCATCGTCGCGGGCGGGCCGGCGTACGTCGAGCGCTACAAGCTCGAGTCCGCCGAAGCGATCGCGCTGGTGCGGCGCGCGGGGGGCACGGCGACGCTGGCGCACGCCGCCACCAATCGCATCACGCCCGAGGAGGTCCGCCAGCTCAAGGACGAGGGGCTGGCAGGGCTGGAGATCGACCACCCTGACCACCCGCCCGAGGTGCGGCAGCGCTTGCGCGAGCTGGCGCAGGAGCTGGACCTGGTGCCGACCGCCGGCAGCGATTTCCACGGGGAGATCGTCGTGCCCGGCCGCCGCTTGGGCGCGATGCACATGAAGCCCAGCGACCTCGAGCGGCTGCGCCAGCGAGCACAGCGCCCGGACCTCTCGGCGACCTCATCTCCTGGGGGCGTGGGCGTCCCGCCCGCGGCCCTCTCCGGAGAGCACTCTTCTTGATGTGAAAGGAGGCGAGTCCCCATGAGTGAGACCGACCTGGCGAGCAAGCACTGCGTTCCCTGCAGCGGCGGAGTCCCGAAGCTCTGGGGGTTGCAGCTCGAGCACTACGCCAAGCAGGTTCCTGAGTGGAAGGTCGACTCCGAGCACCACCTGGAGCGGACCTTCAAGTTCCCGGACTTCAAGAGCGCCCTCGCTTTCACCAACAACGTGGGCGAGGTAGCCGAGGCCGAGGGCCACCACCCGGACATCGCGCTCTCGTGGGGCAAGGTCACGGTGACGATCTGGACTCACAAGATCGATGGGCTGAGCGAGGCCGACTTCGTGCTCGCCGCCAAGATCAGCCGGCTGTAGATGAATCAAGTTGGAAAACGTTTTCCAACTGCGGCTCACCGCCTCCAGGTGTGCAGCTAGGAGATGAAGGAGGGAAGGATCGGCCGCGGGCGGGACGCCCACGCCCTCAGGAGGAAGGACCTTCCCTACTCGCCGCCAGAGGCTGGACGCCTACGCCCCCAGGTCACAGCCCAGGAACGGAAGGAGAAGGTTGGTGCGGGCGGGACGCCCACGCCCCCAGAAGAAAGGACCTTCCCTACCCCGCCATCGCCTTGATGGCGTTGGCCGCGGCCTCGGACACCGGAGCCCAGTAGATGCCGAAGAGCACCACCAGCCCGGTCAGGCCGGCGAGCATGCCGGTGTAGCTCACCGGGAACTCCAGAGGACGCTCCTCGGTGCCTTTCTCGAGGAACATCGCCTTGACCACCCGCGCGTAGTAGTAGAGCGACACCGCGCTGTTGAGGACGCCGATCACCGCCAGCGCCCACCAGCCGGTCGCGTCGCCCGTCGCCGCGGCCGCTCCCGCCTTCTGGATGACCGCGTAGAACAGGTAGAACTTGCCGATGAACCCAGCGAGCGGCGGCAGCCCGGTCAGGCTGAACAGGAGGATGGCGAAGGCCACCGCCGCGAACGGCGCGCGCTTGGCCAGCCCCCGGTACTCGAAGATCGACTCGCTCCCGCCGGACCGCGAGATCATCTCCACCACCAGGAAGGCCCCGATGTTCATCAAGAGGTAGAAGGTCAGGTACACCAGCACCGACTGGTTCCCGAGGTTGCTGGCCGAGGCGAGCCCCATCATCACGTAGCCGGCGTGCGCGATGGAGCTGTAGGCCAGCAGGCGCTTGAGGTTGTTCTGGTTGAGCGCGGCGAGGTTGCCCAGGGTCATCGTCGCCGCGGCCACCGCTCCCAAAACCGCCGGCCAGGGCACGCCCGCGGCGATCTTCGCCATCTGGTCCAGCCCGCCATTGGGCACGCTGGCCATCCCGCCGAAAAACAGCCGCAGCGCCACCGCGAAGCCCGCCGCCTTGGGCGCCACCGACAGGAAGGCGGTGAACGGCGTGGGTGCGCCCTCGTACACGTCCGGGCACCACATGTGCCACGGCACGCTCGCCACCTTGTAGCCGACTCCGGAGAGCACGAAGACCAGCGTCACCAGCAACGCGACCTGCCCCCCGGCATTCGAGCCATCGAAGCTCGCCAGTCGCGCCTGCACGAGGTTGAGGTTGGTCGTCCCCAGCAGGCCGTACAGGTAGCTGATGCCGAAGAGCATGATCCCCGAGGCCACCGCGCCGTAGATCACGTACTTCAGCGAGGCCTCGGCGGCGCGCCGGTCTCCGCGGCGGTAGCCGGCCAGGATGTAGCTGACGATGGAGACCATCTCCAGCGAGAGGTAGACCATCAACAGGTCCACCGAGGAGGCCATCAGGTTCATCCCCAGGCACATCGTCAGCAGCAGCGCGAAGTACTCGCCCAGACGCGAGGGGACGATCTCCTTGGAGGGAATGGCCATCCACACCGCCAGGGCGGTCGCGGCAAGGAAGAGCCATTTGAAGTAGATGGCCAGAGCGTCGTGGGCGATGAGCCCGGAGAAGATGAGCTGGCTGTCGAAGCCGGACAGGAACCAGGTGGCCGCACCCGAGGCGCCCAGCGTCAGGAAGGCGATCCCCGCGAGGATGGCCACCCCGCGCTCGCTCTTCTTCACCAGGATGTCGGCCACGAAGACCGCCATCACGCCCAGGGTGAGGACGATCTCCGGCCAGAAGAAGCGCAGGCTCTCCACGCTCCCCAGTCCGGCCTGCTGCAGGTTGATTGAGTTCAAGGTACTTGGCCCTCGCGCGTCCACCCCAGGAGGTCTGCCCGCCGCTGCTCTAGTTGCCGACGAAGGCCTTCAGCGACTCGCTGACCATCCCCAGAATCGGGTGCGGATAGAAGCCGAACAAGATCACCATCGCGCCCAGCGGATAGAGCGTCACCCGCTCGCGCCAGGACAGATCCGGCAGTGCCGCATACTTCGGGTTGAGCTTGCCCAGGAACATGCGCTGGATGGTCCACAGGTAGTAGGCGGCGGTGATGACCACGCTCGTCGCGGAGACGATGGTCAGCACGGTGAAGACCCGGAAGGCCCCGGAGAAGACCAGGAACTCGGAGACGAAGCCGGCCAGACCCGGAAGGCCCAGCGAGGCGAAGAAGGCCAGCCCCATCACGCCGGTGTACTCGGGCAGCGCCTTGGCCAGGCCGCCGAAGCCGTTGATCTCCCGGTGGTGGGCGCGGTCGTAGATGACGCCGGCGATGAGGAAGAGCATCGGGCTGATGAGCCCGTGCGTCCACAGGTTGAAGACGGCGCCGGTGATGCCCTGGGGGGTCATGGCCGCCATCCCCAGGAGGCAGAAGCCCATGTGCGAGACCGAGGAGTAGGCGATGAGCCTCTTCAGGTCCTTCTGCGCCATGCACACCAGCGCCGCGTAGACGATGTTGATCACCCCGAAGACGGCGACCACGTAGGCCATCTCCCGGGTGGTCTGCGGCAGCATGGCCCAGTTCACGCGCAGCATGCCGTAGATGCCCATCTTCAAGAGCACGCCGGCGAGGATGACCGAGATGGGAGTGGGGGCCTCGACGTGCGCGTCGGGCAGCCAGGTGTGGAAGGGGAACATCGGGACCTTGATGGCGAACCCGATGAAGAAGGCGACCCACATCGCGGTGGGGAACGCCATCCCGAGGATGGTCGTGCCCACCCGCATCCAGTGGCCGGCCTGCCCCAGCCGCGCCCACTCCAGCATGTTGAAGGTGTGCACCGAGCGGGTGCCGTCGACCAGGGCGAACTGCGCGGTCCTACCGTCGCCGGTGTTGTAATACATGGCGATGATCGCCAGGAGCATCAGCACCGAGCCGGCCAAGGTGTAGAGGAAGAACTTGATCGCCGCGTACTCCTTGCGCGGCCCGCCCCAGATGCCGATCAGGAAGTACATCGGCAAGAGCATCAGCTCCCAGAAGACGTAGAAGAGGAAGAAGTCGAGGGAGACGAAGACGCCCACCATGCCCGTCTCGAGGATCAGCAGCATGGCCATGTAGCCGGGGACCTTCATCTCCGAGAAGTGGACGTGCTTCTCACCCTCGCCGTGGTGCTCGGGCTCCTTGTGCCCCCACCAGGGCACCGAGGCGATGGCGGCCACGAAGGCGATGAGCACGGTGAGGATGACCATCGAGATGCTCACCCCGTCGACGCCGACGAAGTACTCGATGTTGAACTGCTTCATCCACACGAAGTGGTGCACGAACTGCGGCCCGGCGGCGTTGGAGTCGAAGATCCGCCACAGCCACAGGCCCAGGCCGACGTCCACCGCCGAGGCGAGCAGCGCGATGGCCCGGGCACCCTGCGTGACGAGGCCCGGACCGACGACCTTCTTCAGCGCGAGCAGGGCGAAGATGAGCCCCACGCCGATGAGGGGCGTGAAGGTCATCCAGGTGAGCAAATAGCTGGTGGTCGGCATGTCGGTCCTCGAAAGATTCCTAAAGAGCGCTAAGCCCGGGTCAGCGACTGGAGCCAGGTGCGCAGCGCGCCGGCGAGCACGTCCGTGCCGCCGTTGAAGAGGTAGGTGAGCCCGATGACGATGAGCGTCCCGGCGAGCAGGCCGTAGAGGTAGGTGTGCAGCCGCCCCGTCTCGAGCTGCCGCACCCGGCGGCCCTCGGCGAGGATCACCCGGCCGACGAGGTTCACGAGGCCGTCGACCACATAGTGATCGAACGCACCGTCGATGGTTGCCACCGCCCGTCCGATCCACCCCACGAGGTGGACCAGCCCGTCGATGATCGTCTTGTCGAACCAGTTGAAGCCCTCGCGCAGCCAGCGCACCAGGCGCAGCACGGTGGCCGCGTAGAACTCGTCGACGAAGTACTTGTTGTAGACCGCGTGGTGCAGCCTGGGCCAACCGGCCAGGAGCTTCGCGGGCACCTTGCTGCGAGCGTCCTTGTAGAGCGTGCGCGCGGTGTACCAGCCGACCAGCGCCACGACCACCGAGGCGGCGATCAGCGCCCACTCCACGCCCAGGCCATAGGGGTGCTGGCGCGCGGCCGTGATGGCCGCTCCAGAAAGCGTCGGCGAGAGCCAGTGCTCGAGGATGGGCTCGGAGAACCACTCCCAGTGCAGCAGGTGGCCGAGCGGCGCCCACAGGCCGAGGAAGACGGTGGCCAGGCTGCCCACCGAGAGGGCGGCGAGCACGTAGGTCATCGACTTGGGCGCGTCGATCGGCGGTCCGCCGTGGTGCGCGTGGGCGTCGGCGTCAGCGTCCCCTGCATCCGCCGCGTGTCCATGCCCGTGGGCGCCGTGCGGATCCGCCGAGTGCGCCGCGGCCACTGAAGCCGAGGCCAGCACGTCCGCGTCGAAGGTCGCGGCGTGGGCGGCGCCAACGCTGTGAGTCGCGGGGTGGGCGAGCGCCTGAACAGGATCGTGCCCGTGACCGAGATCTCCCCGGTACTCGCCGGTGAAGGTCATGTAGTAGCTGCGCCACATGTAGAAGGCGGTGCC
>JACRCT010000836.1 GCA_016218885.1 Deltaproteobacteria bacterium
CATCGCCGAGATCCGCACCCACGCCGTGGACCTGGCGCTGCAGGCCGCTCAGAGGCTCATCGAGAGCTCCCTCGACGAGGCCCGGCAGCGTCAGCTCGTCACCGACTTCATCTCCAAGATCGACAGCCGGAAGCCCTCGGCGTAGCGAGGCTGGCGCCTGGCGGCGCCTAGCCTCGCAGTCGTAAGCCATGAGTCGTAAGTCGTAAGTTCACGCCTCGGCGAGCGTGGCCACCCGCCGCCGCCGCTTCTGCTCCTCGACGCAGGCCCGAACCAGGTCGGCGAGCTTGGCGGGATCGCGCAGCCCCCTCAGCACCAGCACGGGCTCATGGCGATCGCTGGAGGTCACCACCAGCCTCCCGAAGCCCAGGAGCCGCTTGAGGAGCGGCTCCTCAACCTGCAGATCGGTGACCCGATACAGCTCCAGGTACTCCGTCCGGCGCGAGAGGATCCCCATCCTGAGGATGAGGCGCTGGTCCGTCACCGTGAGGTGCATCCCCACGGCCTTGAACCACCACACGATCGCCGCGATGCCCACGGTCAGCAGGGCGACGATCCACCGGCCCAGCGAGTCGAGCGCGGCGGGTCGCCCCTCGAAGAGCGTCCGCTCCTCGGCAGCGGCGGATGGGGCGACGGTACGTGCTTGGGCGTCCATGGGGCTCCTCGTGCGCAGGCGGATGCTACCACCTGGCACGGAAGGCGGCGCCAAGCCTGCCCCGGTAGGATAGACCCCAGCACACGCTCACGCGTTGATCCGCCCAGGAGTCCGTCGTGTTCCGCCCCATCGCCCGACTGAGCCGGCTGCTGTCTCACCTGCGCTGGCTCTACATGCCCGCCGGTCTGTTCGCCCTGCTCGCCGTGGGAATACACGCGGGGGCGGCGGCGATCCATGACCCCTTGCTGGTGGGCCTCGACGGGCTCGACGGGCTGGCGGATCGCGCTGCGGCCCAGGCGTTCTCCGCCATCGGCGGGCTCCTGGGGGCGCAGCCGGACACCGTAGACCGCTGGATAGCCAGCGCCGCGCGGCTGGTCGACCTGCAAGAGCGCGAGATGCTCGCCGGCTGGCTCTCCGTCTTCCTCGAGCTCGGAGCCGACTTCGTGCTCGCCCTGCCGGCACTGGGCTATCGCGAGCGCCAGGCGGAGGAGCTGGCCAGGACGAATGAACGCCAGGCACGCCTGGCCGAGCTCGTCGCCCAGAAGCTCGAGCAGAGGCACCCCGGGGCTCGACCCGTCCCCGCCCAGGGAAGCCTCCAGACGATGCTGCGCTCGGCACTTTTCGACCCCACTCTGCTGCGCACGTTCCTGCCACTCGCCACCGCGGCCGCGGCAGTGGCCGGCGCCTGCCGCATCGCCACCGAGATGCAGGCCATCTCCTTCGGAGGGCTCTCGCGCCTTCTCGAACCCGGGCTCGCCGGCAGCATCGGACGGGCCCTGGCCCTCTTCGTCCTCGGGGCGGTCGTGGTCTGCCTCGGGTTGCGCGCCGTGCTCCAATCCCTGTGGTGGGCTCATCGACGGGCCGAGGATGATCGCCTCGCCGGCCGACCGGCCCACCGCCGCCGACTCCGCGGCTGGCTCCGCCTGTCCGTGGCGGGTCCGCTGGCAGCTGCCGCCGCGGTCTACGGCGCGCCGGTGCTCTCCTTCTTCCGCTAGAGGTCAGGCCATGTTCCGCAAGAGAGCGCGCGGCCTCTTCGACCTGGTGATGGCCTCGATGGCGGTGGTCACCCTCCTGACCACGACCCCCGCCGGCGAGCTGATGATTCGCGGCGCGCGCTGGGCGTTGGGGATGCCAGGCCAGCGCACCACGCTCATCTCCTTCTTCGGCACCGCCGAGCGGCCGGTCGCGCCCAGCTTCACCGCCCCGGAGCCGACGAGCGCGCTCGCGAGCGTCGCCCGCGCCTTCGGAGCCGAGCCCTCCCTGCTCAAAGGCTTCGCGCTGGCTTCCGCGACCGACCCCCACGCCGCCGAGCTGGCGATGGACCTCACCCCCGCCGGCCGGGAGCTCCTCGTCGAGCGCGGCGCGAGCGAGGAGGACCTCTCCACCAGCCCAGGCCGATTGCGCGCCGTCAGCCAGGCTCTCGCCGCGCTCACCCCGGAGCTCGGAAGCCCCGACGCCGCCCTGTGCGCATTGGTAGTCGGTCTGGCGCCTATCCGCTATGCCGCCCAGCGGGTCCGAGCCGAGCGACGCGACCCCTCCCTCGAAGCGTTGGGACCTCATCTGCCGCCGACCCTGCGCGGCCAGGCGAACCAGGTCGTCGGCCTGGCCCTGGCCCTGGCCACCGCCTACGACCTCGTCTGGCCCGTCGCGCGCGAGACGCGCATCGCCTCGAGGTTCGGCGCGCGGCTCGACCCCCTCACCGGCGCCCGCTCCCACCACACGGGTATCGATCTGTCCCTGCCGGTCGGCAGCAAGGTCAACGCGGCCGGGCAGGGCGTGGTCAAGCGCGCCGGCGAGGACGGCGTCAACGGCCGGTTCGTGGTCCTCGACCACGGGCGCGGCATCACCAGCTGCTACTGCCACAACCAGGAGCTGCTCGTCGCCCGCGGGGGAAGGGTCACCCAGGGGTTGACCATCGCGCGCTCCGGGAACACGGGGCGCTCCACGGGCCCGCACCTGCACTACCAGGTGGCGATCGACGGAGTACCGGTCGACCCCCTCGCGCTCTTCGCGGACAGCGAGCGGGCGCTCTTGGCCTCTGCCGTGCTGGCGGTGCCAAAGCCTCCGCCCCGGCTGAACCCCGTTCCCACCACCGCCGCCGCGAAGGAGGGGCCGTCGCCCAAGCTCCTCGGCGCCTTCGAGGCCGCAGCGACAGAGAACGGCCCGAGCGGAGCGGCCTCGACGCCTGCCCCCCAAACCGCAGGGCCTTAGGCAAGGAGTGCCGGAAGGCTGAAGGACCGTCGAGCGAGCTCGCGCCCAGGGATCTCGAAGCCGGAAGCCCCCTCAGGCCGTCCCCAGAGGGATGGACTGGCCGGACAGGCGCTACTGCTGGCCCGTCACCTTGTAGACGAAGGGCAGGTTGACGGTGACTTCCTTGTCGGTGTGCCGAGGGAAGCGCATCGCGCGGATCTGCTCCACGATGCAGGCCGACAGCGGACTCGCCTCGAAGCCAGGGCTGGAGACGCGCGCGGCGCTGACCGTCCCAGCCTGCAGGATGGTGAAGGTGAGGGTCACCTGCCCCTCCGCGGAGCCGAGCGCGGCGCGGTGCCTCTCGAAGCAGGCCAGCAAGCGAGTCCGGGAGCGACCCACCTGGCCCGCGATGGCCTGAGGTGTCAGGGACACGGGTCGGGCGACCTCCGGCTGCCGCCTGCCGGCGTCGACCGGTGCGTCCGTGTCGGTGGCGTCGGAGACGCTGGCATCGAGCGGCGCGGGGGTCGCGAGCGGGCTGGCGTCGGGCCCGGGCGGCGAGGCGAGGTCGGGGCTCGCGTCAGGGGCCACCACGGCCGGTGCGGAGGTCTGGCGTACCGCCCAGATCGCGATTCCGCTGGCCAGACCCGCCACCGCGAGCGCCGCCACCAGCCCCACCCAGAGAAGCCTTCCGCGAGCGCGCGCCGGATCGGTACGCAAGGCTGCCTCGGGAACCATGGGCGTACGAGGCTGAGTGGCAAACCCTGGCTCGACCGGGCGAGTGGGCATCTGGCTGGTGGTGGTCGCGCCCACCGTCGCGGAGACGTCGAGGTCGGGGATGCGCACCCCCATCTCCCGAAGGGCGCGCAGCGTCGGAACCCCCGTCTTGAGCAGCATGCGCTCGGGGCCGAAGGTGTGGACCATGAACTTCGCCAGCGGAGTGCCCCCCACGCTGGAAGCGTGCGCGCTGAGATAGGTGGAGAGATCACGCGCCATCTCCGCCGCTGACTGGTAGCGCTTCTCGCGGTCGCGGGTCAGCGATTTGCGCAGGATCTCCTCGATCTCCTTGGGGATGCCCTGGCGGTAGCGCGCGGGATTGGGGATGGCGGCGGAGAGCAGCGCCTTGAGGATGGCCAGCTCGTTGTCGCGGTGGAAGATGCGCACCCCGGTGAGCAGCTCGTAGAAGGTCAGCCCCAGAGAGAACAGGTCGCTGCGCCGGTCGATGCTCTCGCCGCGGGCCTGCTCGGGCGACATGTAGACCCACTTGCCCTTGACCGTTCCCTCGGTGGTCTTGGCGACCTTGGTCTCGGCCTTGGCGATGCCGAAGTCGACCAGCTTCACGGTGCCCTGGTAGGTGACCAGGATGTTGGAAGGGGTGATGTCGCGATGGACGATGTTCAGGGGCCGGCCGGCCTCCTGGAAGTTGTGGGCGAAGTCGAGGCCCTCAGCGGCGGCCAGGAGCACGCGGGCGGCGATGTCGATGGGCACCGCTTCGTTGCGGGCACGGCAGGCGGAGACGATGGATGACAGGTCCTCGCCCGGCAGGTACTCCATGCCGATGTAGTACTGGCCCTCGGTCATGCCGAGATCGGCGATCTGCACGATATGCGGGTGGAAGAGCCGCGCTGCCAGCCTCGCCTCGTCGAGGAACATGGAGACGAAGTCAGGGACCTCGCTCAAGCTCTTGAGCATCCGCTTGACGACGACGTCGCGCTCGAAGCCCTCCGGCCCCACCTGCTTGGCGAGGAAGATCTCCGCCATCCCACCTTCAGCCAGCTTGGTGAGCAGCAGATACTTGCCATACTGGCGGACATCGCAGATGTCGAGCCAGACCGATCGCGGAGCTTGGGGGGCAGAGCTCATCGGGCGCGCAGGCTCCGCAGCCAGTAGCTCTCCACCATGTCCGAGCTGACCAGCCGGTACACCAGGGTGGAGGCACGAGGGACCCGCAGCTCGAAACGGCCCTGATTGCCCAGGGGGGCGGGCTGGCCATTGACGAAGAGCTTGCTTCCCAGGGGGGCAACCCCGCGCGTCAAGACCTCGCCTCCGGTGACGGCTTCGCCGCGCTGAGGCTGCTGGATGGTGAGGCTCACCATCGCGTTGTCATAGACGATGTCGAGCTTGTTCATCCGTCCGCCGGCGAGCTCGGCCCCACCGGGCCCGAGCGGGGTCGCGTTCCACAGGTAGCTGCCCTCTCGCAGCTTGCCCGGGTCAGCGGCGCAGCGTCTCTCGGCGACAGTCTTGTCCACCAACGGCGTCTTGAGGTCGTCGGCGCGGAACACCCGCACCTGATACTTCGCGGCGCCGTCCACCGCGGGGTAGGCGAAGACCAGCGCCGGGAGCACGCTCTGGTAGTAGACCGTAGCCTTGAGCCCTGTCTCGGAGACCTCGTTCACCGGGTGCCCGCCCACCGTCTCCACCATCTTCTCCGGAGCGAAGCGCGCCTGGCCTCGAGAGATGGGCTCGGGGCCCGCGCCCAGCACTCTCCAGTGCAGCTCGCCCATGGCGGGGGCGGCCACCACCAGCATCGTGCCCGTGACCGCGCCCCTCAAGAGAAGCTCCTTGAACGCGGGATCGGAGGCCACCTCCACGGTGCGACCCTCCTCGGAGGACGGCCAGGAGAGCCCCACCTCGCGCAGGGCGTTCCCGTTCCCGCTCGAGAACACCCGAACCCGGCGTCCCGCCGGCAGCACGAGGAGAGGGCGGGCCTTTCCAGTGACCGCCAGCCCCTTGCCCATCTCGGCCACCTGCCCTGCCAGCACCTCCCGCGTCTCGCCCTCGAACGAAAGCTCTACCTTCCCCGCCTGAACCTCAGCGCGCGCCGACCGGGCGTCGCGAGACCAGGTGAAGGTCGCCCCGCCCTCGGCACTCACCTCGACCTGGCCCTTGTGCGCGGGCAGCGTCACGACCCGCTTGCCCTCGCCCTCGATGAAGATCTGGGACAGGCCTTTGGACAACCCCAGCTCGTAGCGCTCCGCTCCTGCCTCACGTGTCGCCTTGCCCAGGCGCCCCTCCGTCCCACCCCCGAGGCGGACCCTGAGCCCGGGACCCGCCAAGGTGCCACGCCCGCCGGGAGCGATGCGGAAGACGGCCCCTTCGGCGAGGTCCGCCTCCGCCCCCCGCGCCACCTTGCGGAACCGGTCCTCGGAAACGCCCTTGACCTGGAGGTTGCCGCGATCTGCAGAGAGGCGAACCACGATGGCTTCGAGCTGCACCGTGGCCGGGCCGGGCCCCGCGTCGGGCGCTCCGGCGACTTCACTGCCGCGCGAGATCTTCACCTCACCCAGGGCGATCTCGAGCTTGTCGCCGCTCTGGGCCGTGCGCTGGGTGCCGTCCTTGCCGACGAAGGTGATCTGCCCGGTCTTGACCTCGATGGTGGTGACGCCGCCCAACGCCACTGCGACGGTGGCCTCGCCACCGGAAGGAACCCTGGAGATGCCGTAGGGGGTGAGGATGGCCAACGCCACTCCCGCGCCCGCTTCCCCCTTCTGCGCCCCTACCCTGGAGATGACCTGCCCCTCGGCGATCTCCAGCGACATCTCCCCCGCCCCCTCGGAGATGATGAAGCGCGCGCCCTCCCCGACCTCCACCTCGCGCCCGTTCTTGAAACGCAGCACCACCCTGCTCTGGGGCCCGGTGGCCAGAGCGTCGTCCTTCAGCAAGGGGCCAGGGCTCGCAGGCTCGGTCTTTCCCGCCCGCGTGAGCGTCGCGGCGCCTTCCACGACGACGAGGTGGGCCAGCGCCACTGCCGCGGACGCCTGGTTCTGAGGAGGCGGCGAGGGGCGCCCGTCCCCGCAGTCCCCACACCCGGACAGGACGACCACTGCGGCGGCAGCAGCCCCCAGGGTTCGCCGAATGCTGTATGCGGGACGCGGGCTCACTTGGTGGGATGCATGTCGATGTTGAAGATTGCCTGGTCGCCGTCGGCCACCTCGACCGACTTCACCTGGGTCACGAAGCCGGCTGCCTCGACCCGCACCTTGTACTTGCCTCCCGGTACGTCGATCTTGAACTCACCATGGGAGGTGGTTCGGGCACTGACCTTGGCTTCAGGGACGGTGAGCTTGGCCTGCAGGGGCTTGCCGGAAACCGTCCGCACCAGCCCGCGCAGGCTTGCCAGCGGCTTGGCGGCCTCGGCAGCGATGGCAAGCTCAACTCGGGCCTCCGCCTCTGCCGGCACCGAGACGACTTCCTCTCCGGTCACGAAGCCCTTGGCGCTGATCTTCACCGGCACCAGCCCCGGCCCCACCTTCTCGAGGACGAAGGCGCCACCCGCATCGGCGGTGGCTGGGGCGAACCCCGCAGCCTCGACCACGGCCCCAGGGACCGGGTGACGCCTGGCAGGATCCGTGGGCTTGTCGAAGACGACGCCGCGGATGACGCCCGGGCCCGTGGGCCTGACCAGCCGCAGCTCGACGGCGACTTCGGTTCCAGGCGGGACCTCGACCCTCTGCTCCACTGGCTTCATCCCGGGCGCGAGCGCACGCAGCGAGACCAGTCCAGGTCCCGCTTCACCAACCAGGAAGGCGCCAGACTCGTCGGTCTGGACGGCGTTCGCGCCGACGACCTGCACCGGGTGCAACGGGACGGGGCGACCATCGCCATCGAGGAGCCTTCCGCGGATTCGTCCGGGCCCCGTCGGGGGAGCGGGATCCTCGATGGGCTTGGGCGCGCCGGGCACGGTCACGCGCAGGGCCAGGCTGGCGCGGTGAGCGCCCTGGTCGAACTTGCCCCCATCCCCATCCACCTTGGTCAATGAATAGTCGTAGCCGAGCACCGCCGACCACTCCAGACCGCCGAGCGGAAGCCCGCCCAGACCCAGGCCTACCCCCGCGTCGAGCCGCCAGCCGTTGCCCGAACCCGAGGGAGTGCTGGCGAAAGCATAAGGGATACCCGCGGCATGCACGTCGGGCAGGAACCATGAACCACTCGGCCTGCCGAAGCGAACCGCCAGCATCGGACCATGCGAGCTGACCGAGCCCGACTTGAGCCCCGGACTCGTCGCGTCGACGATGGGCAGCCGACCAAAGAGGTAACCCACGTCTCCTTCGAGGGCCCACCCGGCCAGGTCGAGGCGCCCCGCCAAGCCTCCGCCCGCGCTGAGGCCGATGGCGTTGAGCTGCACCTCCTGGCCGAGGAGATCCTTGCCCGCCAGGGCGAAGCGCTCCCACCCGAACGTGGCCGCCAGCCCCACGGGCAGGTCGCCAAACCAGACCGCCCCGTCGGCCTTGAGGTGCGAGGGCGTCATGCCATCGGCCGAGACATCGACCAGCCCCACCGACTGGGTATCGTTGCGGAAGCTCAAGCCGTAGCCGACGTCGAGCCGCGCTCGAGGCAGCTCTCGTCGCCCGGCGCTCCCCGCGATCGTCTCTGTCTCGGCTGCTCTGGCACACGGCAACGCGGTCGTGAGAAGCAGGAACCCGGTCAGCAGGGCAACAGTCGCTGGGGCAAGCTGAAGCATGGCATCTCCCCCACCCCGTTCGGGAAACGTCCTAGACGGAGTCGAGACGCGGCAACTACCAGAAAGGCGAACGTTCGTCTGCGACTGTACACGCTCACCCAGCGGCTCGCCAGCTCTGGCAGCACATGCCTAACCCCTCAAGCCGCTTAGGGAACCTTGGTGCCGGCGAGGTGCGCAGCGAGGGTCAGCGCAGCGCGCATGCTGTCCGGGCGCGCGCGGCCGCTGCCCGCCAGGTCATAGGCGACCCCATGGTCGGGGCTCGTCCTGGGCTTGGGCAGGCCCAGGGTGACATTCACGCCGTCATCGAAGTGCAACAGCTTGAGCGCCACCAGTCCTTGATCGTGGTACATCGCGAGCACTGCGTCGAACGCACCCTGGGCTGCCTTGGGGATGACGCCGTCTGCCGGATAGGGACCTGTGGCATCGATTCCAGCGGCGCGGGCGGCGCGGATCGCAGGAGCGATGATCCGCGACTCTTCGTCTCCGAAGAGCCCCCCGTCGCCGGCGTGGGGGTTGAGCCCGCACACCGCCAGGCGAGGCCGGCGAACCCCGAAGCCCTCGCGCAGGCCGCGATCGAGCACCTTGAGGTCCTCGATGATGCCGCGCCGGGAGATCTTCCTCGGCACGTCGGCCAAGGCGAGGTGGGTGGTGTGGACCGCGACCCTCAGCTTGGGACCGGCGAGGAGCATCAGCACTCGCGCCCGGAAGCGCTCCGCGAGGAGCTCGGTGTGGCCGGTGAAGGCGATCCCGGCGCGAGCGATCCCTTCCTTGGAGACCGGGGCGGTGCAGAGCGCGTCTGCCGCCTCTTCCTCGAGGGCATCGAGGGCGCGCTCCAGAAAGGCCAGCTGGGCGCGGCCGCCGGCGGCGCTGGGACGACCCGGGCGGGCCTCACGTAGAGCGAGCCGGGTCACCCGGACGAGCGAGGGACCGCGAGCCTGGTCGGCGCTGTCCACCCGCGCGAGCCGATCGGCTGCGCCCGTGAGACGGCAGGCGGCGGCCCAGATCCTCTCGTCGCCGAAGACGATGGGAATCAGCGCCCTGCGGATCGCCGGCATGGCCAGGGCCCGGGCGGTGACCTCCGGCCCGATGCCAGAGGGGTCGCCCAGGCTGATCGCCACGCGCGGGAGAGCCATGGCGACCTCGCTACTCCTTCTCCCGAAGCTCGGGCATCTTCACTTCCACCACCGCCTGCTTGCGCAGCTCGGCGACGTACTGCTCGGTCTGGCGCTGCATCTGCTCCCGCCAGAGACGATCGCGCAGCTCGTCCTTGATCTGCTCGAACGGCTTGGCGGCGCCGGCACGGCGCTCCAGCACCTGGACGACGTGCCAGCCGAAAGGAGAGCGGACCGGGGCGCTCACCTCGCCTGGCTTGAGGGTGAAGGCGACCTGATCGAAGGCGGCCACCATCTCTCCGCGGCGGAAGAAGCCCACGTCTCCCCCGTCGGCCTTGGAAGGACCCTCACTGTACTTGCGGGCCAGCTCCCCGAAGTCCTCCCCGGCCCGGGCGCGGGCGGCCAGCGCCTCGGCGCGTCCGAAGGCCTCCTGCTCGACGGCCTTGGCGGCGTCCTTGGGGACCTGGATCACGATGTGCCGGGCGTGCACCTCCACGTCCGCCTCGTTGGCCTTGGTCTGGCGGGCGTACTCGGCCTTCACGTCCTCATCGGTGACC